>NZ_JAHHPM010000599.1 GCF_024606345.1 Endozoicomonas sp. YOMI1 | reverse complement strand
TGTTGCGTTCGTTGCTTTTTATTTCAACTGCCCCCTTACGGAGCTGTCAATGATCGCTAACATCACTGATCGTAAACTCGGAAAATGGCTTCCGATAGGCGCTTTAGCCACTTCTATTGTCCTTCTGGCCGGTTGTTCAGAGGACCAGCCGCAACATCAAATGCCACCCCCCGGCGTATCGGTTTTCAGTGTGATCGATCAGGAAGTAGGCGACTATTATGAATACGTTGGCCGTTCAGAAGCCATCAATGAGGTAGACATCCGTGCCCGTGTAGATGGCTTTCTGGTCAACAGAAACTTTACTGAAGGCGGTATGGTCGAACAAGGCCAGCTGCTTTACGAAATTGACAGAGCGCCATTTGAAGCAGCCCTCAAAGGTGCCGAGGCCCAGCTGGCAAGTAGCAAAGCTTCCCTCATTAATGCCCGGAAAAACCTTGAGCGTAGCCGGGATCTGGTCAAACGGGGAGCGATCAGTCAGGCTGACTACGATAATCAAACCAGCTCGGAAGCCCAGGCGGTCGCCGCTGTTGAAGCAGCAGAAGCCAATCTGGAAACGGCCCGGCTGAATCTTGGCTACACGCAAATTTCGGCACCATTCAAAGGTGAAATAGGCAAGTCAACCTACAGTGTCGGCAATCTGGTGGGGCCCTCCTCCAGCAAACCTCTGGCCACTCTGACCAGCATGGACCCTATCTATATTACTTTTCAGGTGGATGAACGGCAGCTGATCAGCCATCTGTCAGAACACCCCGAAGACAGAACGACGCAGGATACCAGCGTTGAAGAAATCCCGACTGAAGAAAAAGGCAGTTTCCAGCTCTCTCTCAGACTGCCAAATGGTACTGAATACGACCAGCCTGGCACCTTCAGTTTTGCTGACACCCAGATCAATGAAACCATGGGTACCCTGACCCTGCGAGCCACCTTCCCGAACCCTAAGGGTATTATTCTGCCTGGCCTTTACGTCACGTTGCAGGCAGAAAGCAATGACAAAACGCTCACGCCCCTGATTCCGCAGGCAGCGGTTCAACAGGATCAGTCCGGCTATTTTGTCCTGGTGGTAACGCCGGAAAATATCGTTGAAACCCGACAGGTGGAAGTCGGTCGTCGTATCAATGCCATGTGGGCAGTAAAATCAGGCCTCAGGCAAGGTGAACAGATTATCGTTCAGGGCCTCCAGAAAGTGCGTCCGGGCGGCAAAGTATCGCCAACCCTGGTTACCGTAGACCCAACCACCGGTACTCTTTTATCACCCGCTTCCGCCAGGCCACAGGAGCAGGATCTCTGAGATGATCAGTCAGTTTTTTATTAACCGGCCCAAGTTCGCATTCGTCATCTCGATTGTGATCACACTGGTCGGTCTGATCTCGCTGACAACGCTGCCAGTGAGTATGTTCCCGGAAATCACGCCTCCCCAGGTAACCATCAGTGCCACCTACCCGGGTGCCGATGCTGAAACCCTGGAATCAGCGGTTATGCGTCCCATTGAAGAGCAGGTCAATGGGGTTGAAGGGATGATTTATATGGACTCCAAAGCCTACAATAATGGCAGTGTGTCCATCACAGTAACCTTTGATTCCGGCACAAACCAGGACATCGCCATGGTCAATGTGCAGAACCGGGTATCCGCTGCCGAACCGGGTTTGCCTGAACAGGTTCGTCGGCTGGGGATCAGTGTACGAAAGCAGTCGTCCAACATGCTGCTCGGGGTAAACCTGATTTCCGAATCGGGCAAGTATGATCAAGTCTACCTGAGCAACTACGCCAGTAACTACCTGTCAGACCCAATGACCCGTATCAAGGGTGTTGCACAGGCCCAGGTGATGGGCGCCATGACCTACAGTATGCGCATTTGGCTGAACCCCAGCCGGATGGCTTCACTGGGTGTCACCCCATCGGACGTCAGTCATGCCATTAATGAGCAGAATGCCATTGTTGCCGCCGGACAACTTGGGCAAGCTCCCAATCAGCCGGATCAACAATTTACCTATACGATCCGTACCCGTGGACAGCTGGAATCCCCTGACGCTTTTGGCAATATCATTATCCGGGCAAACCCGGATGGCTCTTTTGTCCGCATTAAAGACATTGCAAAAGTGGAACTGGGTTCCCAAAACTATGAGGGTGATGCACGGCTGAACCAAAAACCGACGGCATTTCTGGTTATTTACCAGCAACCCGACGCCAATGCCATGGACGTGGCCAAAGGCGTGAAAGCCCAGATGGAAGAGCTGAAGAATGACTTCCCCCAGGGCATGGACTATACCATCAAGTTTGACACCACAGAGTTTATCTCCGAGTCCATCAATGAGGTGGTCAAAACACTGTTTGAAGCAGTACTGCTGGTTATTCTGGTGGTATTCCTGTTCCTTCAGAACTGGCGTGCAACTCTAATTCCCGCCATCGCTATCCCAGTGTCGCTGATTGGTACCTTTGCGGTCATGCAGGTACTGGGGTTCTCCATCAATACCATCAGCCTGTTTGGCCTGGTATTGGCCATCGGTGTTGTGGTGGATGATGCCATTGTCGTTATTGAGAACGTTGAACGACTGATCACAAAAGAAGGCATGGCACCGAAAGACGCCACCCGCCTGGCGATGAAAGAGGTATCCGGCCCCATTGTTGCCACCACCATGGTACTGTTGGCGGTTTTTGTGCCCGTAGCATTTATGCCGGGCATTACCGGGGGGCTCTATACCCAGTTTGCCGTGACCATTTCTGTGGCGGTACTGATCTCCTCGGTCAACGCGTTAACCTTAAGTCCTGCGCTGTGCTCGGTATTACTGAAAAAAGGAAGTCTTGACCAGATTGCCTGGCTGAAACCGGTAGACACCTTTATTCACAAGTTGACCGGGGGTTACCAGGGCTGGGTAACACGGTTACTGAGCCGTTCCATTCTGGGCGCGGGCCTTCTGGCTGTGATGCTGGCCAGTACCGGCTATATGTTTACTTCGACACCCGGCGGCTTCGTCCCTAATGAAGACCAGGGCTTCTTTGCGGTCAACATTCAGCTGCCCGATGCGGCTTCATTAAATCGCACCCAGGAGTTGATGGGTGAAATCACCGACCAGATTCGCTCCGAACAGGGGGTGGATAGCGTTATCACGATTAGCGGCTTTAGTATCTTCAGTGGTTCCAGCAGTAACGCGGCGCTGGCCATTGTCGTACTGAACGACTGGTCAGAGAGACAGAGTCCCGAGCTGCATCAGGACGCTATTCTGCAAAGAACCCAGGCAAAACTGTGGTCAATGCAGGAAGCACAGATCATGGCTTTTGCCTTCCCGCCCATTCCGGGTCTTGGCTCATCCGGTGGCTTTGACTTCCGGCTGCAAGATACCATGGGACGTTCACCGCAAGAGCTCAGCCAGGTCATGAACGGTTTGATTTACCAGGCCAACCAGCAGCCGGAACTCTCCCGGGTGTTTTCAACCTGGCAGGCCAATGTGCCGCAATACCTGCTGGAAGTGGATCGTCAGAAGGCCAAAGCCCAGGATGTATCGTTATCTGAAATTTTCATGACGCTGCAAACCCAGCTGGGCTCACTGTATGTGAATAACTTCACCCTGTTTGGCCAGAACTATCAGGTCAACCTGCAGGCTGAAAGTGCTGACCGGGCCGGGCCTGCTGACCTCAGCAAGTTCTATGCCCGTAACAGTCAGGGACAAATGGTGCCATTGACCACGGTTGCTTCCCTGAAGCCCGTGCTGGGTCCCGGCAGTATCGGTCATTACAACCTCTATCAATCGGCCAACATCAGTGGTCAGGCTGCTCCGGGTTACAGCTCCGGTGACGCCATTGCGGCAATGGCCCGACTGGCACAAAACCTTCCCCGGGGGTATACCTATTCCTGGTCAGGTCAGTCTTTACAGGAAATCGAAGCAGGAAACCTGGCACCCATCCTGTTTGCGCTGTGCTTCCTGTTTGCCTACCTGTTCCTGGTCGCCCAGTACGAAAGCTGGACCATGCCACTGGCGATTATCAGCGCAGTGCCAATTGCTACCTTTGGTGCCTTTGTGGGAATCAATATCATGCGTCAGTGGAATCCGGTGCTGGCCAATGACATCTATGCCCAGATCGGGATGGTGCTGTTAATTGGTATCGCGGCGAAAACGGCAATTCTGATCGTGGAATTTGCCATGGTCCAACGTCGGGAGGGTAACAGTATTTTCGACTCGGCCATCAATGCCGCCGGCCTGCGTTTCCGTGCCGTCCTGATGACCGCCCTGTCCTTTATTCTTGGGGTTATGCCGCTGGTACTTGCCACGGGCGCCGGTGCCGCCAGTCGACAGATCATCGGTATCACGGTAAGTTCCGGTATGCTGGCGGCCACGATCTTTGGCACCCTGCTGATTCCGGTGTTCTATCTGCTGCTGCAAAGAGTGCGTGAGCACTTTGATCCTGACAAGGCTAATAGTTAATTGAACCAGGTTTCAATGTAATTGATGGGCTTCTTCTATCATCAATCTCCAAACTCCGTTCGTCCTGAGCGCTCCAAACTCCGCTCGTCCTGAGCGGAGTCGAAGGACATAAAATCCATACCCTGAGCATATCTTCCGGGAGAATAATGTGCCCCCGGTTCTTATTGCCGTAGATGAGGCGGTAATTATATGGTTATTCATGACGGTATTTAGAAAGCACGACTGTTATGAGACGTCAGCCGGATGGGCCAGCTCATCAACCGTCAGATTCAGCGAATTTTTCGGAATGGCTCCGGGCTTGACGGTCGCTGTGCCATTTTCGCAAATTAACCATTGCTGCCCACCAGCTCTGACCGACAGAGGTCTGTGTAATGCCTCGGCAATCAGTGTCAGTGGATGGTTGTCGGGCAGCTCATTGCCTGGTAACCAATCCTCTATGGTAAAGTTTGACCAGTATTCAGGCCCGTAGCAACTGCCTGCTAATTGCGCACGTTGAACCTGCTGCCTGACAAGCGCACACGGCACCTCTTGATCATCATTGGTAGCAAGTGAGGAATCATCAACACCGTTCGCCTCCCAGTGCCCCAAGGCTGTCGGTGTGGAAACAAGATGCCTGTCTATATCCGCCCTGGTTTTTTCCAGTGTCTTTCTCAGCGGGGTTACCTGCCTTGTCAGTTCACCCCGGGCCTCTTGCAATATTGACAGATCGAAGGGGGCTTTTTGCGGTTGATCCTGCTGATCTTGTGCAGGTTTTCTTCGACTTTTTGACAACTTGTGGTTTCTTCTCAAAAGCCGCAACCGGTCGCCCCAGATACGTTTTATCTCATCAAAAGCGGCTTCAACCTGATTAACCAGATCTACCTCTGCCCTGACACGCTCATGCAAAGATGCCAGCTCATCCAGAAATTCACTGTCCAGCCCATTGGTACAGAGAATTAATCCCGACAAGATGCACAGCGCATCATTGACTCTATCAAGCCAACCACAAAGCACAGATATATCAGTAACGCCCTGAATGGCCTTATTGAATTCCTTGCCCAAGTTGGGTGACGGCAGCACACCTGCTTGCAATAAACGCCCATAGGAATAAATGAACGACGTATGAGAGGCAATCCGGTCGAATTCTTTATTCATTTTTTTGTCAAGCATATCAGCAAGAGCGAAATAAGCCTCGGCCTTAACCACTGGAGTACTCCCGGGATCATCGACAACTGATTGAATCATTGCCGTGACCTCAGCCATTGGTCGATCAGCAACAAACGCCTTTACCGCATCCTGCAACCCCTGAGGCAAAGGTGCCTGTGCTTCCTGTGGGGCTTGTGAATTTTGCTGGGCTGGCGACAGGGCAGCGAATTCAGGCACTTTCGGCTGCACCGGTTTCTGGTAACCATAGCCCTTGGCCATTTTTTGTTTCAGCTTCCCCCTGATCTCCCGTTTTTTCCTGGTGTTCTCACGCTCTACTTCACTGACCAGACGATCTTTTTGCCTGACAGATTCTTCCTCCCTAAGGGCATGCATCAATAACACATCTCTGCAGGGCCCTTCGACGAATCTTTGAAAATAGTCATCGAGTTTTGAGCGCTCAGCTTCAGACAGGGAAAACATCTGTCCAGCCTTTTGCACCAATTCTTTAAACAACTTCTTGATTATTTCAATATTTCTAAATTCATTATTGCCAATGTCTGACAACCTGATGCAAACCAGGCATGCTACCGACTTCGACGCAAGATAAAACAACCATTCGATATCACCTAACTCAGCATTTATGCCATCAATTTTGCCATCAATCAGGTTGATGAACGCGCTTAACAGCTTGCGCGCTGCGGCAAATTCGCCAATACACAGTGAAGCGCTAATCATTTGTATCACGTCGCAAATTTCATAGCACTCAAACAGGTCTGATTTGCTCGACGCTGAATTTAACCATATTCTCAACCCTGTAACATCAGGATCAAATCCACGATTCAGTTCATCTTTGTCCTTCAGCTGTGCATAGTAATTGACAGCATCATCGAGGATTTTGACCAGAGACAAACTGACATCATTACAGATTTTGGATATTGAGTTCATATACTTTACATATTTACTCTCACGCTTGTCCGAGAGCTGTTCATGCAAACTGGTCAGCCCGGCACAGACATTCAGTAGCTCATTGGATTGTGAAATAAAAACCTGCCAGTGCTGTGCCAGGCGATCATCACTGACAGTGCTCGCGGGTATAAACTGGCTAAGATCACTGACTAATTTGCCATACTTCTTATTGAGACCGGTCATTTGGTCTAATGCTGGCCCACCACTACGATGCTTTATCAATACACTCTGTAACACAAACACCATCCTGACTACAGGCTTGTAGCGTTCATGGCACAAAATCAGGTACTCAAATTGCAAAATAAACAGTTGATGTTTAAGTAATTCACAACGTATTCTTGCACTTTTTCTTCGGTCACTCGGGATTTTATCCAGCTTCAGTCTTTCTTTAACCACCATGTCACTAAAATGATCAACATCCTTTCGATAACACTCCACAAGCTTGAGATCTTCAGTTGACTTTGGCGTAAAGCCCATAAGGTCATAGGCAAACTCCTTACCCTGGAAATTCTCTCTGCAAAAAGCCATTAATTCATCATAACTTTTTGAACTGGATAGTTCTTCATGGCGCTTAACCTTTCTTTTAGTCAAGCTTTTCTCAGGCACTTTTTCAGCAGGGTATTCCACCGGAGTATTTTTGCTGCTTTTGATGACTTTCAAAACGCCGGGTATCTGAGCCAAAGAACCGGAGGAGTCAATCGTCGTACTGGCATTGTTGGCTATGGTTGCCCCAGGTAATTGATTTTCACCACTTACCGCGCCAAGTGTACTGACAACAGAATGTTGTACATTGTCCATAACCACTACCCGTTTATAATCACGAATATTTCTTAACACTGACAACGTAAAGCCTTTTTTGTTCCCTATCGATACGGAAAACTAGCCTGTCCCTGTGAACTAACACGACATACAATGGATCTCATAATAACGTTTATGGAGTTCAACGATGACCACTGCTTATAAGAACCTGGTGAGCCGATTCCAGCAGATGTATCACCTTTCGCATCTGGGAGCCATTGCAGGCTGGGACCAGGCCGCCATGATGCCTGCCGGAGGCAATCAGGCCCGTGGTGCAGCGCTGGCGGAATTGAACACCCTTCTGCATAAGCTGCTGACGGCACCTGACGTGGAATCCTGGTTGCAGGAAGCACAGACTCAGGAAACCAATCCAGATACTGTTCGATCCATTGCAGAGATGGTGGTTGAATGGCGACAGGCCAGTGCCATTCCGGACGATCTGGTGAAAGCCAAAACCATTGCATCCACAAACTGTGAACATGCCTGGCGACGTCAGCGGCCTGAAAATGACTGGCCGGGTTTCGCCAGAAATCTGAAAGAAGTGGTTAACCTCTCCCGTCAGGAAGCCGCTATTCGGGCAGAAAAAAGCCATGTTTCCCCTTACAACGCCCTTTTGGAACTTTATGAACCCGGCGTCAATACCGGGGAGCTTGACCAGCTGTTTGGTGACCTGAAAACCTGGCTGCCTGGCTTTATTCAGGATGCCCTTTATCGTCAATCTTCAGTGGGCATCATTCAGCCTGAAGGTCCCTTCCCGATCGGAAAGCAAAAAGCACTGGGGCTGGAGGTGATGAAACTGCTCGGTTTTGATTTTGACCATGGCCGACTGGACGTCAGCACTCATCCATTCTGCGGCGGTGTCAGCGAAGATGTCCGGATGACTACCCGCTATAAAGACGATAATTTTGTGGAAGCACTGATGGGCATCATCCATGAAACCGGTCACGCCCGCTACCAGCAAAATCTGCCAGAACAGGATCGCGAACTCCCCATTGCCCTCCCCCGTTCCATGGGAATCCATGAAGGACAGAGCCTGTTCTTTGAAATGCAGCTGGGCCGCAGCGCCGCATTCCTGTCGTTGATACAGCCGTTGATCATCAAGCATCTCTTCGATGGGGCGTCACAGCCCGCCATGGCACTGGATAATCTGGCAAAAATATACACCCGGGTTAGCCCCGGCTTTATCCGGGTTGATGCGGATGAGATCACCTACCCGGCTCATATTATTCTGCGCTATGAAATCGAGCGTGACCTGATTGAAGGAAACATCGAGGTGGATGACATTCCCGAACTCTGGCAGCAGAAAATGCAGGATTACCTGGGTCTGGATGTAGCCGGTGATCACAAAAATGGCTGCATGCAGGATATTCACTGGCCTATGGGTTCGTTTGGCTACTTCCCAAGCTACACCCTCGGTGCCATGGTCGCCGCCCAGCTATTTGCCTCCCAGAAAAAAGCCATGCCCGATATTGCTGACCTGATTCAGCATGGCAATCTTTCACCCATTTTTGACTGGCTGAAAAGCAACATCTGGTCACAGGGACGAAAGTATTCCACGGCAGAACTGATGACCAGGGCGACCGGGGAGCCATTAACGGCCAGTTATTTCCAACAACACCTGAAAGAAAGATATCTGGGCTGACTGGCCTTTAAGGAACCTTCATTTCAATAAGCGCTGCCCGCTTCCCGCCACCCGCTGCCCGAATAAGAC
>NZ_JAHHPM010000598.1 GCF_024606345.1 Endozoicomonas sp. YOMI1 | reverse complement strand
TATCGCAAAGGTTCAGAGTACATTCAGGCAGAGAATGAACCAGAAGGATGATTTCTGTCAGTTTATTTTTTCGGCTTATTCGAGAACAACCTGTCCAGAGTCATTTCAGGATCATCAAAGGAGCCATGAATCCGGTAGCGAATGCTGGCCAGCTGATCCACCTGTTTGCCCACCAGCTTATCCGCAATATAAATAATACCTGCCACCTGGGGAGCGGTTCCCAGCAACACGCTGAGAATTGGCAGATTGGATGACACTGGCAGGGTAACCACCAGACTCAAGTCCAGCTGTTCGGTGTTAGTATCGATAGTGCCATCCAGTTTGAAGTCGGACGTCGTCCCTTCAATGACCATTGGCGAGTTGAACGTAATCAGTCCCCGGTTAAAGTTCAGGCTACCCTTGATTTGATCAAAGCTGATACCGGACGAGTAGAGATCGGAAAAGTCCAGTCTCATTCTTCTCGCCAGCGCTTCAGTATTAAAAATACCAAATAACTTGAGCGCTTCCGACGAACCATTATCGACTTTGCGCAGCCGCCCCTGCTTCAGCAGCAAATCAATGCGGCCTTTCATGGTCGCCATTGAGCCACCGAGAGGAGATCCATCCCAGTTCAGGCTAACATCAAAACGGCTTTCCCTGGCCTCAAGAAAACCGGAAAAGCCCAGGGCTTTCTGCAACTCCCGGATACCCTTTCCCTTAAGTCTTCCCTGCACCCAGCTACGCTGTTCTCCCTCTATCTGCACCCAGTCTGCCAGGCCATTCAACGACATACCCGACAGTTCACCGGTGATATTATCGATCCTGACACCGTTGGGTGCATGACGAAGTTTAAAACCGATGCTTGCTGGTGTTCGGCTGCCGACCTGAATATGGTTGATGTTCACATCAAGATTGGGCAACGTTGCCGGATTAATGTCCGCCAGGCTGTCTTCAGCTGCTAAAGGACTGTGTTTGGCAGACGCTTCAGAAGCAGGCTCTGGCAGATGTACACGGTCAATATAAAGAACCCATGGTACAGTTTTCTGTTCGGGAATCCATAAATCACCTTTCAGTGTTTGCCCATCAACGGCCAGTTTCATTCCTTTTCTGTCAGGCTGTACCCTCTGATTATGGACCGCCTGCTGAAGCGAAACCGATATATCCGGCCAGAGATAATCCCCATACTTCAGTGAACCGAGGCGAACATTGTCAAGGGCTATACGTGAGGCCAATTGTTGCTCATCAGGGCTACCGGGCTGCCCTTCAAAGCACGCTTTCCAGGGACCAAGATCCAACTCCGGTAAGGTACCGGTCACGAGAAATTGATTCCCTGAAGGCCACATCGCAGAACCTGCACCAGGGTGGGAAGCATCGTCTCCCAGAGTAATCAGGGCAGACTCAGGGGAAAACGCCGAAGTCATTTTCATGTCCAACCGCCCCAGTGTCGCCAGCGTCACACCCAGCAACTGGTGACCTTCTTTTTTCGTCAGGGAAAACGCCAGGGGGAGCGGCGTATCCGCTGCTTTACCCACCGGCGCTGGCAGCTCAACGTCAACGCCAAGCAGTTCGCTGTCAACCCTGAGCTCAGTGTTATTGTCCGCCAGGGATAAACTGGCGCGATAATCCGTCTCTCCCTCCAGTAAACTGAGCCAATCCAGCTTCAGCCAGTCCTGAAGTGAAGACACAGAGACTCTGCCTGACCAGACAATATCGATGGAAACCGGTTGTTGA
This sequence comes from Endozoicomonas sp. YOMI1, assembly GCF_024606345.1. Classification (GTDB taxonomy): domain Bacteria; phylum Pseudomonadota; class Gammaproteobacteria; order Pseudomonadales; family Endozoicomonadaceae; genus Endozoicomonas. The sequence goes on along the minus strand of NZ_JAHHPM010000598.1, from coordinate 6,966 downwards.
TTCTGCACCATCGAACGTATTTGAAATTGAGCCGACTGACCAAACATCTCACCAGATAACTGTCGTGCAGTAAGCCCCCGGCCAGTGCTGTAGGAGAGATCACCGGCAATGCCTTTTGCTGCAATCCCCACCTCAGGAACCCCGAACGTAAACGATTCCAGAGCAGCACGGATATCCACTTCAGAACGACCCAAGTCATTAAGAGGAAGCGTCAAATTAAGTCCGGCATCCAGCTGACCCTGTAAGGTCCATTGCTTTGCTTCACCATTCATCCAGTCATTAATGGGTGTCCGGGTAAGAAAGTGCTGCAGAGTCTCACCACTGGCATTCAGGTGACTACTGATCCTGAGTATCGATTTCCCGTCCAGCGGCACCCGCGCCACAATATCATCCAGCTTGCCACCCGCTGACTCTGCCCGTTGGCCAAGTACTTCCACCCGGTCATCATTGACATAAACCTGCCCGGTCAGGCCGGTTATCGCAGGCCAGTCAGGCGCATAGTCCAGCTCGCCATTATGGAGATCAAAAAACAGTCCCCAGCGGGCATCCGGGGGACTGATGTCTTCCCCCTTTCGACTGGCAAGCGCACCGTTATAAATAAACCCACCCCCGGAGATATCCGCCTTTTGAATGGCGGTATCCAGCCAGTGAACCAGGCCGCTGTTCATCGGCAGCAAGGCTGGAAGGTACTTGCCCGTATAGCGGGCATCACCATTGCTCATGCCAACCGTCAATGCCATATCCAGGGTGTCACCTTCATGCCATTGTAATGGGATATCGAGTCTCAGCTTGCCTTTCAGGTCACCTTCAGGCCCGACCAGGGCAAGGTCATCCGACTTCAAAATATAAAAGTCATCGATAACATCCCAGTAAAGGCGTGCTCTGGCAGTATCAAACGTCCAGGTCTCCCGGAACAGTTTGGGAAAGCCCAGCTGAAAGTTCCGGGTATCCAGATCAAGATAGCCCTGCAGCAGGTTCATCCTTAACTGACCACTGACATTGCCCCCTGAAGGAGCGCCACGCCAGGCATCCACAGACACATTGTCAAGCCGGGCACTCAAGTCGAAGTCAAACGGTTGCCGGGATGGGAAAAAACGGATGGCCAGGTCATTCAGCTGGCCAATGGGATTCAGGGTATTAACCAGATCAGCAACCGATTCCGGAAGCGCATCAGTATCCAGTAACCACCGTTTGAGCAGATCCAGATCCAGCTTTTCGGTAGCCACGGTTACCGTATATTCTTCAGCACGGCCACCGGTCAGATACCAGCTGTTTTCCCACTGATAAACAGTCCCGTTATGCAAGCGGTTTTCCAGCTTAAGGCCATTCAGCCAGATCTGCCAGCTGGATTCTGGCAACGGCTCCCGGGACAAAACGCCCTGCATAAATAAATGGGTCTGCCCGGAAAGATGGTTTAACGTTCCAGCGTTATCCCGATACGTTACATCAGGAGAAGCAACCTCTCCCTGCACTTGCCAGACCCCATTATCATAAAGCCACCGGGTTTCCAACTGTATCAGTGCTGACAGCACATCATCATAACAACCAGACCACAGGACACAGAGCTGCTCAGCATTAAGATCACTGGCTACGGCCGCTCCCTGCCACTGGGAAAACTGACCACGGCTGGCTATTCCAGATCCATCGATTGCAAGATAACCAGTGCCGACTTCAAGGCGGGCTGACAGATTTTTCTGGTCTCCATCCGTCACTACGGTCAAATGCTGGCCATGAACATCACTGCTCTCACCATTGGCTTTGCGCATATTCAGGCGGATGTCACGAATATCAACCTTCTTTTGCAAGGCAAGCCATTCCAGTGCAGAACTTTGGTGATATTCAGGCGCCTGTAATGATGACCCGGCAACCCGCTGAATACCGGATAGCGCCCACTGGGCACCTTCCCCCCGGACCAGTTCAACATTCACTCCATCAATTTCCAGTGAAGAAAATACTGGCGTCCAGTGTAACAGTGACTCCCTCAGACTCAGTTCCATATCCAGCTGTGTGATACTGAACCCGGTCACATCTGCATCTTTACCCTTAAGCCTTAACCCTCGCAGGGAGAACCATGGCTGGCCATCATTCCATTTGGCAGACATGGACTCAATTTGCAGGTCAGCCTGTAAACGGTCGCTGAGAAAACCTGAAAGTTCAGGCAGCAGAACCGGTAAAGTACTGAACATCAGTCGCCCGAGCCCCACCAGAATGACCAGAGTGGTTAACCCTGTCAGTAGCAGCCGCCAACTCCAGGTCATCAAACTATTTAGCAGACAGAGACTACCATAGGGTACTTTTTCACCCTCTGCCTGAATGCACGGAGTACTCCGCTTGAGGCTGTTTACCATCCGCTTCAACGACCGTGTTCCCGCCCTGACAAACCATTGGGCAGCTGACCATCAGCCAGCCGTATAACAAAAGTGACGCTCAACAAAATATCAGACTCAACAGTAACCATTAGGGAATGCTAAAAAAACACTACCCGCTTCCCGTTAACTGCCTGCCGAAGAAGCAACGAGGACTTTTCGGGTAGCAGCAAGCGGGAAGCGGGTAGCGTTCGTTACACCAGAACTACATCAAACTGTTCCTGGGTGTAGATCGGCTCTACCTGAAAACGAATAGGCTTCTGGATAAACTCTTCAAGATCGGCAACATTATTGGACTCTTCATCCAGCAGACGGTCTATCACTGTTTCAGCAGCCAGCACTGTATAACTGTCGCCATCATATGCCCGGACAGCCCGGAGAATTTCCCGAAAAATCTCGTAGCATACCGTCTCTGCGGTTTTCAAGGTACCACGGCCTTCACAGGTTGGGCAGGATTCACACAGAACATTCTCCAGTGACTCACGGGTTCGCTTGCGGGTCATCTCTACCAGGCCCAGTTCACTGACGCCGGTAAAATTGGTCTTGGCATGATCCTGCTCCATGGCCTTTTCGAAAGCACGCTGAACCTGCCGCTGATGCTCAGGATCTTCCATATCAATAAAGTCGATAATGATGATCCCCCCCAGGTTCCGTAAACGGAGCTGGCGGGCAATGGCAACGGCCGCTTCGAGGTTAGTTTTAAAGATAGTCTCTTCCAGATTACGATGACCAACAAAGGCACCGGTGTTGACATCGATGGTGGTCATGGCCTCGGTCTGATCAATAATCAGATAACCACCGGACTTAAGTTGAACTTTACGGCTAAGCCCCTTGTTGATCTCATCCTCAACACCAAACAGATCAAAAATCGGCCGTTCGCCGGGGTAATATTCAACCCGGCCATCAATCTCAGGCACCAGCTTCTTGACGAATTTGGACACTTTTTCAAAGGTTTCCCGGGAATCAATGCGGATCTTTTCAATGTTGGGATTGACCAGGTCGCGCATGGTTCGCAAATGCAGCGGCAAGTCTTCATAGACATTGGCAGGGGCCTTACTCTCCCTGATATTTTCTTCGATGGTTGCCCACAGCCTGCGCAGAAACAGAATATCCGCACGCACCTCATCTTCGCCAATCCCTTCTGCAGCCGTTCTCAGAATAAAACCACCGGCACCATTATCACCGCCAAGGCAAGACTCAACCAATTGCCTTAGACGTTCCCGCTCCTCAACATCTTCGATGCGCAGCGAGATCCCCACGTGGTTGTTTTTTGGCATGTGGACCAGATAGCGGGCCGGAATGGAGATATGAGTGGTCAGGCGGGCGCCTTTGGTACCCAGGGGATCTTTGGTTACCTGAACCACCAGAGACTGGCCTTCATGCACCAGCTCATAAATCGGGCGCTCCTGGGTATCTTCGCCATTTTTTTCATGGCGGCTATCCTGCCTTGGCGCAATTTCACTGGCATGAATAAACGCCGCCCGCTCAAGGCCAATATCAACAAAAGCGGCCTGCATTCCCGGCAGAACACGAACCACTTTCCCTTTATAAATATTGCCCACAATCCCGCGACTTCGGGCACGCTCGACATAGATCTCCTGCAGCACCCCATTTTCAACCAGAGCCACCCGTGATTCCATGGGCGTGATATTCATGAGAATTTCTTCGCTCATCCCAGTCCCTCAATTCCTTTAATGCATTGACCTGTGATGCCTCTTTGACTGTCGATGAGTTTCATCTCAGGTACCACAGGTCAATACACTTTTAGGAGGCTGTCTCAGAACAGCTGACGTACTGAAAGTAGATTGGTCGATCATACCAGTAATTTGCATCCGGTTTTTGCTTCCTGACAAACTTTATACCAAAAACCGTTCCATGAGGCTTTCAGAGACCGTTCACACTCTTTTCTGCCTGCCCTTCGTCCACGGTTCTTACCCGCTTTATCACCACTATGGCTGACACCGACTTCCATAGAGTCATTTGCAAAGTCTCGTGTTTTGCACTTCACATACTCAATCCATCAAGAACCCTATGGATCGTTTCCGTCACATTGCACCTGGCATTGTCAGAATAGCTGTCATTCTGGTTAGGGATTTACTCAGTTCATTAGTACACATTCCAAAAATCACTATTTCCGATAAGGTTTGGGTAACTTTTTCGTTATGCCCTGGCAAGGAAGATCCAAATATTACAAAAAAAAGAGGACAAGAAAGAAGATATGGATAATTGCTTCATGAGGCCAATTTTATCTTGCATGGCCCGAGTGGTTTGATAGCGCCGTTAGCCAACAGCGATGGTCAATTTGCCAGCAAAACTCTGGGTGTTTTCACTCGCAAAACAATCCAGTTTCAGCCATCCATGGCTTCAACTACCTTTGAGTGAGACACCTTGTTCGAAGTCCGGTAAAAACCACAGATCAGCACGCCTGCCAAAATGGCACATTAAACTGTGACAGAAGTCGTGCAGTTTCCATAAGCGGCAACCCGACAACGCCGGAATAGCTGCCAGACAGACCCGCTACCAACACGGCACCGTAGCCCTGGATACCGTAGGCACCGGCTTTATCAGTGGGCTCCCCGGAGGCAATATAATCATTAATCAACGGATCAGACAGGTCATTAAACACCACATCCGTCACTGACAACTCGGTTTTAAGTTGCCTGCCATCCGAAACAGCGACAGCGGTCATAACCTGATGAGTTGTTCCGGACAGCATGGCCAGCATACGACGAGCATCGTTTGAATTCTGTGGCTTGCCCAGAATTTGATCATTACAGACCACCGTGGTATCTGCTGCCAACAAAGGCATTTTGGGAGAATCCCGGGTTAATAATGCCTGCCAGCCTGCCGTTGCCTTTTCCCGGGCCATTCGAAGCACATACTCTGCAGGAGCCTCACCGGGGAATGGGGTTTCATCAATTTCACAGGCCAGTTGATGAAAGGAAACACCGATTTGTTGTAACAGCTCAGCCCGACGCGGGGACTGGGAAGCCAGATAGATCATATTCAACCTTTTTTTGAACGACACAGAACAGTAGCCACTTAGATGGACAGGTTGCTTAATGCCTACCGTAAGAAGACGGATTATAAAAGAGTTGGAACTTATTCATTAGTTAGTGGTCAAAAAACAAAGAATCAATTGCTTAAAAAACTTAACTATTTATAACAATACTCTTAGTAAAGAAACATTGGAGGTTTTCATGACAGGACCAACTGCCGGTAATCCAGCACTCAATCCACCCCGGAATGCACGGAATAATGAATGGACCTGCGTGCGCTGGTTTAATAAAATTTCTGACGCTGTTGCCAGTAAAACATGCCGCTTTTTTGGCCGTGCTGTTGCCGCTGTGGTAACTGTAGTTGCCTTTATCCCTTCACTGGCTGTTGATCTTGTTTATGCAGCCAAGAGCCTGTATGACAGAAAAATCACCATACATCAAACTCCGGCTCCAAATCTTCCGGTTATTCCAGAAGCCAAAGTACAATGGCGAAGATACATTCATGATGACGATGTGAAAGCTACGATGGAAAGACATGATCGTTTTCTGGCAGATAACGTCTTACATCATCCAGAGGAGATTCCAGAAGCAGCTTACCAACCATTGGAAGGTGGTGATATTCCGATTGAGTTGATTACTCCACAAAATGAAGTCAAAACAATAAAGCTCAATAAAAAGCTAAGATTTAGTGAATCAAGGTCATACTACGATATTGGCGATGGCCAGGCACTGGCAATCAATCGGCGCCCATACCAATTCTATGATGAGTTAATGATGAATAGATACTTGGAAAAATTAGGTATTCCTACCATTGAAGTCCAACCCGTTGTTATTCGTTGGGAATTCGAGGGCACCAAATACACAAGAGCCACTTACATCACACCATCATTTAGCGAACACGAGAAACAAAATGCTTTCTTAGTTCACCACAATTTTACTGAAGAGGAAGCTGAACGACTGGTTGGTAAGAAACTGTTAGCAGTAGGCCAGGATCCACTGAAACCTGAGAATTGGGATGAGGTTTTAAAGCCACTGGTTAATGATATTAGAACCCTCATTGATAATGGTGTTTCCACAAGTGCTGATTCCATCGATGCTCCCCATATCCACAAAGCCATCCTTGTCGGAAAAGGCAATAAATTCCACTCAGGGGGCCCTGCGGATTATGAGATTCGCGCATTTCCATTTGAATTCGCAAACGAGAACGTTGAATTGGATCAACTTCCTCCTAAAAAGAAGCATACAGCTAAAGAGGAGGAGAGCACATTGCGTCAATATATTGAGTCAGCCGTATTTGTTCAATATGATCCCAAGAAATACTTATTGCCAACAGAGTGGAAAAAACTTGTTGATGAACTTACCGAAAGACACCTTCGCCGATAAATCTTAACGTGAAAAGTCAGCATCGGTTTTCTACGCTCTCAGTTTAGTATTTCTATCTTCAGTTACCTTTTCCCGGCAGGGGCCTCAACGGGAAAAGGGATTTCATCACAGACCATTTAATGGAAGGAAACACCGATTTGTTGTAACAGCTCAACTCGACGCTGGGACTCGGAAGCCAGATAAATCACATTCAACCATAAAAGAGTTGGAACTTATTC
>NZ_JAHHPM010000597.1 GCF_024606345.1 Endozoicomonas sp. YOMI1 | reverse complement strand
GTGCAGGTCTTACCTTTTATGCCATCATTTGAACTTTATCCACGCAACTCGTTGCAGGCTTCTTACACTGATTAACCGCTTTTGCTTTTCTTATCTAACGGATTGGAACTGAGTCCAGTTAGCACGCATGAGAAACCGGGGTTGGATCTCAAGGCTTTAACAGCGTCCCGGGCTCAACGGCTATCTCTGGAAATTTGTGCAACAGTTTTTTATCCCAGGTGACCAGCGGGCAGTCTAATGTTTCTGCCAGTACCACAAATAACACGTCGTAGGCTGGGTGTTTTGCATACGTGGCTACTTCCAGTGCTCTGAACCATAATTGCTCACTGCTGGTTACTGACGTTATCAGGGCTTCGGCTCTTTCGGATGCCTGTATTGCCTGTTGCAGGCTCAGCTGCTGATGGGTTACCCACTGCCAGGCAACATTACAGAACTCGGCCCGGAACAGATCAGGCACATGGATGTGCTCAATTTTTTCCAATACGGCTACGGCTTCCTGCCGGTGCACGGGTTCATTAAACAGAGCATAGGCAAAGACCATGGTATCGATAACGGCTTGGGTCATGGTCGGCCCTTATGTCGCCAGGTGTCTATGTCTTCGGCTGAGGTTTCCGGCAACTCTTTCCAGCTGTTTTTTATAGCTTTAATCAGGTCAGACTTTTTCTGATAGCGGGCTTCAAGCAGCTCCCGAACCTCTTGCTCCATGGAGCGGTTGCCTGCTTTGGCACTGGCTTTTAATCGTTCTATCAGTTCGTCTGGCAGGTTACGTATGGTCAGGGTGGCCATGAATTTTGCTTCCTTGAGAGATGTGATCTATTACCAATGCTAGCATATTGCTAGCAAAGTAATGGTTTTATTCAGTAAGCTTTTTTTCCCGGAAAACCGAGGTCTTGATGGAAGTCAAGGAAAAACGAAAAATAGCGGGCCGGTTGATTTTTGCGCGAGTATAACCGCCTGATTATGTAGACTTGTTCTAATAGCTTCCGGTCGTCGTCTATCCAGGGCATTATGAAGCGCATCCAGGAGGCTGTCCGAGATTAGCGCCCGTAGCGAGGATGGCAGAAAATTGAGGATAAAAATTTCTGATTCTGAGGAGAATAGTGGGGCTATTTGACGAAGAAGCAGGAATTTTTAGACCAATTTATCGCAACCGCAGGAGGGCAGACTATTCTCGGACAGCCTCCTGGTTATGAATCCCATGGATGGGCTAATTGCTCAGCTCCGCAATGGTTCTTAAGGTTTCCAATACACCTCGGGCAGCCTCCCGGGCATTGTCATTCACCAGCTGGTACCTGCGCTGAAAGAGGCAATTCAATGGCCGATCATAAACCGGCCTCATCTCGTCATGAATAATGTTATGGTTCTGATAGGTCAGATAACGGGTTTCCAAAATGATCCCATTAGCCGGGCCACCCAGTTTACACATCGCCTGACCTGGCTGAATCTGCTGAATACCCTGGGAAAAGGTATCATAGCTGAATGAACGCCTCAGTTCATTCAGTCGCCAGTAAGTCGAGTCATTCACGATATCCACTTCAACCCCATCAACCGTCAGCTTGAACTGGCCTTCCTCATTCGACATCACATTAGGATCAATCTCAGTACCGTAGAAATTAACCTCTTTAACCACCTCATCGTCAAGATAGTGCTTCATACTTAACAACAACTTATGGTGATCATCCACGGCATTGGCCAGTGCCGACAACAACAGCAGAGATAGACAAATAGTTCTTGAAACCACGCTGGTTACCCCATAGGCAGAATATAACAACTGGCAGTTTAGACACCTATAAAGCACTTAAGTTCTGTATTCTGGAAAATGAATAATGAATATAGGTTCAACACAGTAATTGCCAGAAAATGAAACCGCCTACGATAACGCCGGCTTACTGCAACAGAGTCAACCAAGATCAAAGAATCCACAAAAAAAAAGCCGCTTTCCAACGGAAAGCGGCTCAGGGTTGCTCATCTGCCGAACGACTTCATACCCGGACCGTCTCACCCTCCTCAACGGGCTCTGATGCTTTCCCATCACGACGGGGAATACGAATATCATCCACCAAATTCTGCACCGCTTTGGGCGGTGCTTCCGTAACATGGCAAACCACCAGAGAGACCGCAAAGTTGATCAACATACCCAGGGTACCAATGCCTTCTGGTGAAACTCCGAACCACCACTGTTCCGAAGTCCCCCCCAGGAATTTGAAGTAGATAATATAAGAAGCCGTAAACAGCAGGCCTGTCACCATACCGGCAATCGCACCTTCACGGTTCATCCGCTTGTAGAAAATACCCAAAAGAATCGCGGGGAAGAAAGAAGAAGCCGCCAGACCGAAGGCAAAGGCCACCACCGAGGCCACAAATCCCGGCGGGTAGACGCCTGCCAGACCTGCCACACCAATAGCGGCAGCAGCAGCAATACGGGCAGCCAGCAATTCTTGCTTATCCGTAATGCCTGGCATCAGATTCCGCTTCAGCAGGTCATGGGAAATGGAGGTAGAAATAACCAGCAGCAAGCCAGCAGCGGTGGAAAGGGCCGCAGCCAGACCACCAGCAGCCACCAGTGCAATGACCCAACCGGGGAGGTTGGCGATTTCAGGGTTGGCCAGCACCATAATGTCGCGATCAACATACAGTTCATTGGCGTTGCCAGTCTGGTTATTGCTGAGCAGTCGCTCGCCGCTGTCACCCCGGGCGTCAATAAACGACGGCTTACCTTCAATCGGAGCACCCGGGCGATACTGAATTTTGCCATCGTCGTTTTTATCGACCCAGGCCATCAGGCCAGAGTTTTCCCAGTTGGCAAACCACTCAGGCAGCTGCTCATATTCGGCTTCAGAAACCGTCTGCAGCAGATTGATACGGGCAAAACTGGCCACCGCTGGCGCTGTGGTGTAGAGCACAGCAATAAACAACAGTGCATAACCGGCAGATTTACGGGCATCACGCACCGTTGGGGTTGTGAAGAAACGCACAATAACGTGGGGCAAACCCGCAGTACCGACCATCAGAGCCATGGTGATAAAGAACACGTCAATGGTGGACTTGGAACCATCAGTATACTGGGCAAAGCCCAACTCCTGTGACAATCCATTCAGCTTCTCCAGCACCGAGAGACTGGTCCCCTCCACATGACTGCCAAAGCCCAGCTGTGGGATTGGGTTGCCGGTGATCATCATGGAAATAAAGATCGCGGGCACCAGGTAGGCAAAAATCATCACACAGTATTGCGCAACCTGGGTGTAGGTAATGCCTTTCATGCCCCCCAGCACGGCATAAACAAAGACGATACCCATCCCGATCATGACCCCGACGTTGATGTCCACCTCCAGGTAACGGGAGAAGACAATACCAACACCGCGCATCTGTCCGGCAACATAGGTAAAGGAGATGAAGATAACGCAAATAACAGCAACAACCCGCGCCGTCTGACTGTAGTATCGTTCAGCGACAAAGTCCGGTACTGTGAACTGACCAAATTTGCGCAGATAAGGCGCGAGGCACATGGCCAGCAACACATACCCCCCGGTCCAACCCATCAGATACATGGCCCCGTCACGCCCCATAAAGGAGATAATACCGGCCATGGAAATAAAGGAGGCCGCCGACATCCAGTCCGCCGCAGTTGCCATACCATTGGCGACGGGATGAACACCGCCACCAGCCACATAATAGTCTTTGGTTGAGCCGGCCCTGGACCAGATAGCGATACCGATATAGAGCGCAAACGATAACCCGACAAAAAGGAAAATCAGTGTTTGAGTCGCCATCTCACTCTTCCTCCTGAACGTTGTATTTTCGGTCCAGGCGATTCATCAACCCGATGTAGACGAAAATCAGAACCAGAAAGGTATAGATGGAACCCTGCTGGGCAAACCAGAAGCCCAACGGAAAGCCGAAAAAGCTGATTTGATCCAGCTGGTCCACAAACAGTATGCCGCAACCAAATGAGACGGCAAACCAGATCACCAGTAAGGAAAGTAATATCCGTATATTCTCCCGCCAGTAGGCGGCAGCTGCACTTTGATTATCACGGGAAGGATCAGCAGACATGAAAAGGCGCTCCTGAAATTATTATTGTTTTTCTTATCTTCAGTCACTGAGGACTGTGTGCGTTTCTCACAGTAACAAATGTGGGGACATGAGCATCTTAGACTTTAGGCTAATAACGGTGTTACCACTTTCTATCAATCTCAGATCTAAGCTACGGTGAATAAATGAAGTAAAGTCAGGCTTACAGCCTCTCTTAAATTAAGGCAGGTTCTTGGAAGCACTATTCTCAGCCTGCTCCTTAAGATAGCTTTCAGCCGTTAGCAGAATAGTAGTCAATGATTTATCAGAGCTATGCCCTGGCAATAGAGATGATAAATATTCATGTAGTGCCGCAATTTTAATCCACCTCTTTTGAGATGGATTCAAACTTTTCTCAAATTTCAGTTGGTCCAGAAAATCCATGCTTCCATTTTTTGTACCCAAAAGAGAGCAGACTTTACCAATTAACAGCTTAATTAATTTCACTTTTCCATACGTTGTTCCTCCGAGAAAAACAGTATTTATTCTTTCACTAGCCATTAAATATCCAATAGCGTTAAATTCTCTTCTGATTCTAATCACCCTTTTTGTGTCACTCTGATTTTCAGAGAGTTCAGAAGCACTTGCTGTTTCAAATAAATTGGGAAACTCTACTGCCATTAAGTCGCAATTACCTTCTTCCGCAACCCCGCAATCATTTTTTTCAGTATTCCTGACAATGAAAAGCCTTGCAGCGGTAATAATAGCCAAAGGCTCATCAACAACCTGCTCACCAGCAGCACATAATATTTGAAAAAGATAATCAAGCACATAAGAAAGTGTCAGGGCTCTTTTATGTGTATCATGCAAGCCGGGGAGACCTGAAACATTATTGTGCATCAGATAGATGTCAAGCTCATTTGGACGTTTGGAAATCTCACAGATTTTCTCTATAGCCTGTTTGAGAATCTTTAACTTTCTACTGGCTTTCGCTTTGCTTGCTACATCCAGTGTCCATATACCCTGAATCACCATGGAAAGCATCTCGATTGCAACCTTGAATTCATTTTTTTCGATGTTTCTTCTTACTGAGTTAGCCTGCTCTGCCAAATCCGGTGCGGCAGTATTTCCAGAAGGTATGGAAACCGTCATAAATCGTTGTTTCTTTATCGAAGAGTCCAAAAAATCCCCGTCCAGTTCTGCTCGCTCTCTTTTTAGAGGAAACGAGCTTTGAACTCTACCACTTTGAACAGCCTCTTTTGCCATTTCCGGAAACCTTTTCTTTTCAGGTGTTGTAGCTCTGACCGGGCTATAGTCTTGAGAAAATACGTGTGAATCAATAAATTTTTCCTCACATTGTAATTCAGGATCCATTGATTCGTATGAATCTGATATAGTCAAAGATGCACCGGGGGATCTCTCTTCACTTGAATCCAGCACCGATTCAGCTTTTGTGATAGCAGCTATAGCAGCAGAAGTTTCTGGACAAGATTCACCCGATGGTAATAGTGACTTATCTTCGGCTTCCGATGTATCTGAAACAGAATCATAGCAATTTCTCTCATTGTCAGCAGAAGCCAAAAGTAATGGTTTTGGAAAAGTCATGACAATCCTGTTAAAACGCCCAGGCTCAGTCATAGACTCTCTGACTTCAGTCTTAATATAGAAACATCGGGTATCCCTATAAATGGGCTGTCCCTCAAATACAGGTCCTGGCAGATACTCTGGTTCTCTGTAGACCCTTTCACCAAAGTGAAAGGGAAAGTCAGATCGTCCGGTCTTTCGCAATAATTTCAACCGGGCATCGAGCCGTTCAATAACATAGCCAACATCCCGGCGAAACCACAATCTTCCCACGTCGGAACTGGAGTCAAGATAATTATTTAAAAACTGACACCAGCGCCACAGCAGTTGATTCGTATTCATAGTCATTGCTTTTGGCCTTATCCCCTTCAGCCAAACTGATAATTCCTTGCTTAGGTTCCACCACTTTAAAACAGCATCTTCAGGCCATGTATTTAAATCAGCTTCCATGGTAATAAAGTTTTTGTACCGCTTTAACATTTTCAAATCATTGCCATTAATTTCGATATCTAAATACATCGAACTATTTAGCCAGTGATTTATCGAATATTTTGTGACTTTTTCAAAATCAATTTTTAAAATCCTGATAAATAAAGGTGTAAAATTTCTGATCAGATCCTTCCACATGGCAAATGCCTTACTGGTTTTACATAAGGCAGCCATATTAAAAGTCTTATCAGTTTCCGGGTCAAGGAATCTGTGCCTTAGATAATAGTCCTTTAATGTTAATTTTTTGGCATTACTGACAATAGTTGTTTTTTGATGCTCCGAAAGAAGATCCTGACTTCCTTGATAAAATTTCAGAAGAACAGCTGGCAATGATGTTAATGGTACACTGCCTACTTTTATATTTTCCGGTAGCATCTTTGCTTGCTTACCACAGGTAACCGAACCTTCTGTATTGAAGGCCTGATAATCAACCAGAGAAATATCCGAATGAACATCTCCCAACAGTTGTATAAAAAATGGGTCAAGCCCATTGCGCTCTTTTTCAAAAGACAGTAACACTTTAAATGCAGTCATTGAGCAGCTGCTAAAATCTTTCTGAAGATACCCAGAAGCTGGTGGAGTCAAAAAATAGAGGCTATTATCATGAATATTTTTTACTGCACCTGATATGGCGTTAATGATAAAATTTCTTATATCTGCAGCCACAGCACTTGTGGGCTGTATTGTCTCATGCAAATAAACAACAATTTTATTCCCTGCCTGAATAAATCTGACTGCAATCATATGTGAAGCAGAAGCATTCACAACAAGTATACTGAATACGGCCTTACCCCTGCCATTTGCAACATTTTCAGAAACATATTTTTTTAACGATCTTAAAGAGTTTTCATCATTGATATGGCCACAAGAATAGACAGCAGGGCAGATTCCATATTTTCGTTTTAGCATAGAGAGTTCTTTAATTGCTCTAACCGGAAGATGGTATTGACCATTACTTATCGATCTATCATTAAAATCCAGCCTCTCCTGAAGCAGAGGATTCATCTGAACCGTTCGTTCTTCATTATGATAAATAGCCACTTTATCCCAGTAGGGTAAACCCTCCTCTGAAGATTTGTATTCCAATACCACACCTTCACCGGGTGATAATGCGATGAATTGGCCATCCCTGTAATGAAGATTAGTCTTGTTGTGAGTTGCTGCATATGGATGATACACCCCAAGATAACTGCCCTCCTTAAGTTTCTGGTTTGTTGAGCAGTTCACCTCTTTTTCATCGGAATGGTCAGAGATTGCATCAAGCACAACAACAACTGAAGCTGCATCCAGATTCTCTAACTCTCCCCTGCCTTCCATTGTTGTTAAATCAACATTGTCTGCCATCATCGGCTCAAGGTAAAATCTTAATTCAGGATTACTATTTTGATCCAAAACTGAGGTCATTATTCGATCAATAGACCAAAAATGCTTTTTAGAATTATCAAGATAAGTTATTCGCCCCACGCTGTGCCGTTGCTCTAACTTTAATAAAGGTAAAGGCGGCAAAAGTGGATCCCGAATTTCATTGGGAAGCCGAAAAACATTATGCAACAAACCGTCAGTCACATAACGTGATTTAAATTTCCCAATGTGCGTTTTTAAAATGGTTTCATCCGCCAGAACCGACTTTTCCAACGCTGTTATTGGCTGTATAGCTAACTCAACAGGCAAAACGCTAAGTCTCCTGAAACATTATCGAAAATAACACATTTTAGATAAGCCATTTCTCCATTAGTTCACTTTGAAATTATTGATACTGCATTTGGGAGTTAGAAAGTTCATGATTTCATTTGCTTAACTACTTACTGGCAGCTCCCGCGTTCTGGCTACCAGTGACGATACCATGGCAAACAGAATCCCTTCCCGGGCATCACCATAACCACGCCTTCTCAGTAAACCTGACTACGACTTACCGGAAAAAAAGGCAGCCATTACCTGTCGGGCTTCTTCGGACACCATTCGCTCAGCAAAGATAATCGCTTCATCATCAATGCGTTGCTGAACATCGCTGCGACGGGTCCGGGTAATCAGCTGCTTGGTCAGCAACAGCGCTTCACGGGGCTTTGCTGCCAGTTCTTTAGCCTTTGCCCGGGCAAATTCAAAGACTTCTTCATTGGCAATTACGGCATTAGCAATGCCATATTCATGGGCGCGCTGAGCATCAAAGAAATCACCCAACATCAGCAATTCTGAAGCCCGCTGCCGCCCCATAATATCCGGCAACAGCAAACTGGAGGCGGCTTCCGGTACCACTGCCAGATTCACAAAAGGCAAACGCAGGCGGGTGTTTTCACCCACATAAACCAAATCACAATGGAGCAGTAAAGTCACACCGATACCCACCGCAATGCCACTGGCTGCTGCCACAATCGGTTTTTTCTGTACCGCAAGCTGACGTAGCACTTTTATGGCTGCTGGTTCTTCAGCGGTATCCCGGGTCAGAAAGTCTTTTAGGTCGTTACCCGCAGTAAACATATCGGGCTGGGCAGCAAAGAGAATAACCTTAACACTGTCATCCTGATCAGCGGCGATCAGTGCTTCAAGAATGGCAGCGTACATCGCTGTTGTCAGCGCATTCTTTTTATCAATGCGGTTGAAGCGGATCGTCAGGATACCATCCTGCTGTTCGATCAGGATATGATTCTGCTGATCTGACATAACTCATACTCCCCTAAAACTTTTTTATCATTATTCTGTCGTTCATATTCTATTACAGCTGCTGCTCAATTGGCAGTATGGAGAATAACCATTCCCATTCGGTATTGGTTAGCGGGAATTGCTGATTGTTTGTTCATATAAACTTATTGTACCTCTGCATAAAAGGGATCACTCTGGTAGCGTTCCCTTACACGCTCTGCAAACGGGCTCTTTGCCAAGCTGCCATTTGCGATTACTCCTACGCTCCTTTTGAAGCTCCCTTCTACGCTTTGCGTATTCGGGATCATTCTGGTAGCGCTCCCTATGGTACACCCTCTGGTACTCCCTATCGCGCTCTTGGTAAGCGGGATCTTTGCGCTGCTCCTTTCTGACATTCCTTCGGTATTCTCCCTTTGGTGCTCTATGGAAAGAGGATCTTTACTAAGCTTCTCTGTGCACTCCCTTTGGGACTCAACTATTAAAGGGTGACCATCAGTAATCTCTTCTGTTTGGTTCGTTTGGTTATCACTTGTCGTTTGGTTCAGGTTCGGGACAGTGACTGGTGGTAAATGTTGTGGGTTAAAGGGTACAACAGGAAGATCAGTTAACTGATCATCTGTATTGGAATGGCTCACTGGTGTTGGCTCCCTGATCTCAGGCTCGCTCCCCGATAAGCATTCCTGCTGAATAAAGGGAATGCCTGATGTTGATGAAAGCGTACCATGAACGGTTTCATTACCAGAATTCCCGGGAACATTTTCATCAGGAACTGATTGTGATGTGTCAGGAGTATCTGCAGGAGCAGTAAGTTTTAGAAAATCAATATTATACTTATTCAATGAATTAAAAGAATCAGCTTTATGTTGGTTCATATCTGATTGACTATGGTAAACAGCAGAAGGAGAGTCCAGCGTCTGAACAGGTATTCCATGATATGTTGGCTGTTGTTCGCTTTGACACGTTTGTTCTTTTAAGTCTGGTAAGTCAAAGTAAAGATGAGAAAAATCGAGATTGAATGAAGATAAGTTATAGATACCCATTGAATTACAGAATTGTTGAATTACAGCTTATGACCACTCTTTGATATAAAAGTTCCTCCCTGACACAACCTACTCAATATTTATGTCAACCAAACATAAAAATTTGTTACGGCTACTTATAATAGCGACATAAAAAGCTTGGAAAGCCAGCGACTTACGGATGAGTAAAATGTCGGTGGCCGCGTTTCCCGGCTGCCCCTCTTTTTCCCTCGCTATTTCCAGATGAAACTCTGACTTCTGGAACTTTTTACTCACTTTCTGGTCAAAACTAAAAATATAAACAGAAATTTTTTATAACAAGGTAATCAGTAAAATGAATATTTCAGGGAGCCCATCTTTTTCCCCTGTTAATCAAAATCCGGAAGATGCCCGGAAACATCATCCCGGGCTATTGGACCACAGGGATTCCTTAGGTCAACACTGGCGCAAATACTTTGTTAAAGAGGCTTCAGGGGGTTGTGAACAGGTCGGCTTACCCGTCAGAAATACGCCTTATCCTTCTGCCAATGCTGAACCCCCTATGGCGTGGTCTCGTGTGCAAGCCTGTCCCGGTGCCACCCATGACTTGCCACAAGGCAATCTTGGTGATGAATTAAAAGCATTGCTGCAAAGAGTTGCCAGGTGCATGGACAAACGGCAGCCATTGCCAATCACTGACTATAAACCATTTATCCAATATTTCGGGGAGTTCCCCCCAAACATCGACCCGGATCAGCTTGATTCTGAGGATTATCTGATAAAAGTTAAAAAAGACCCTGATTATATAAGACAAGTCCCCAAGGAAAAATTAACGCCAGAATTGTGTGTTCTGGCATGCAGGAAGGATCATTACGGAAATTGTCGGTATATACCTGTAAGCATGAAAACCGATGCATTGTGTCGAGCTTTGGCACTTGAAGATCGTGAAACGCTTGCTTATGTACCTGATAAAATAAAAAAACTATGGCTGAATGATGGCTTTTTTGACTTGCTCCTTGAAAAATACGACGAGGTTATTCGCCACATTCCCCAGGAAGCAAGAACTGATGAGCGTTTTGAACTTGCCTGCAAAAAAGATCCAATCGTGCTGAAAAATTACCCAGAAAACAAACCCATTAGTGAATATTTATTAACCATTGCAATCGAACGTTTTGGTTCTTTGCAATTTTGCCCGGACCATAAAAAAACAGCAGAAATCTGTGAATTAGCCTGTCGGCGTGATGGGTCAGCATTAAAGTATGTTCCTGAAACACTGAAAACCGCAGCTTTATGTCAAATCGCTGTCGATAACCATGCCAAAGCTTTTGAATACATCCCAGAAACGATCAAAACATTCGAGATGTGTCTGGCAGCCGCTAAAGGTGGCCAACGCTTCAGGGAGCTTCCTGAATTTTTAACGGAAGCACAACGGATGGAAATTTACCGTACTGCATGTATTTTTGGAATGCGGACATTGAAAAATGTTCCAGAGCGATTTATAACCTATGATTTCCTCGCTTCAGTCATTACCAGCAAGAAACACAGTTACTCCCCTCTCGCTTTTGCCATCGATAAGAACCTTTCTTGTTTTGTGGATTATGATAAAGCCATTGAACTGTATTCGTTAGCCCTTGGCCTGTCACCCGATGCACTGGAACATGTGCCCGAAAACATAAGAATGGGAGCCATCCTTGATGCGGCCTTAAATAAAGATTTGTCGGTACTGAAATATGTTCCCCGGAAAAACCTGAGTTTCAGGGAGCGTTGCCTCCAACCATCAGTCGCAAAGACGGTCAAACCAGCTGATATAGACGATGAACGCCTGTTGTTCGAATTAATCCGGTATAACAAAACACCCTATGTGCCAACGAATGTTCAATTGAAGTTTTTAACCTCTTCCGAGGTCTCACTGGAAGACAAACTCAGCTTCATTGAATCATTGGATGCCCCGACTTACACCTTCCCAGAGGAGGTCATCGCGGCATCACTGATTTGCCAAAAGTCTCCTTTACAGTTTTCCCGTACCAATCTGTTTTTGTTACCCCTGATTTCAACCGCTCACCAGGTCACCGGATTTGCGCTGCCCAATGCCGCTGACGGGGAGCACATCACCCGGTATATTGCCGGGCATATGCCTTCATCATTCAGGCTGCAGGATGTCCCCGAAGAGCTTAGCCCGGAAAACGGCTCAGCAGTCCGGATTGTCGGTGGGCGGACGATGCAATGTCTGCAAGCCGGTGGCCAGGCTACCTACTTTAAATTCCAGAGAGTCGGCGAACCCCTTGAGACGCTGGCCAGGGAGGGCCTGCTTTATCAAGTTATCGCTGATACTCCGGGGCAGGCATTCAAGAGCGAGCTACCGAAGTACCAGGCCTTTATGCAACTCCCCCTGAGCGAAGGTCTGCTGTGTTTGATTGGTCAGTTTGATGACCCGGTGGAGATCACCGAAAGCCATGGCCAGCGGTACATCAAGGTCTTTTCCTATACAGCTCCTGTCGCCTACGCCCGGTATGCCCATTCGCCAGAAACAGCAGATGAATGCCCCTGGGAGCGCCCGGAGCAGGGCATCCTCAAGGCCTGTCACGATGCCGGTTACATGACCAGCATGGGGCTGGTGCCAACCAGTATGCTGCCGTGCCTGCACGACACAGAGTCCGGCCGAGGCTGGGTCGCCTTGCATGCGGCCATGAGTATGAGCTATGACAATATTCACGCTGGCACACTGGGGGCATGGAATACTCTTGCAACCGATAAGATTGATTTTGGGTACTGTGGCATGCGTGACCTGGGTGATTACGAAATCTTTGGCAATATCCAGAGTTGCTTACGGCAGAAAGACACTCTGGACCATTGCTATCCACCTAAAGTCTCACAGCGCATAGCCCTGGCCAATAGCATCTGCGAGATCATTGTAGCGGCGGTACTGGTGCGGTCACGTTTACGCCAGGGGGGTGCCGGTTATCACTACAAAAACCCTCTGGCGCTCAGGGAAACGGCGACATTTGTTGAATCCGCCTGCAACGGATTCCTGTCGGGACTGATGCCTTCGTCTGGTACACTTAATCACCTCCAATCCCTCCTGGATCGCGAAGATCATGAGTACCAGGCATGGCTTGGTCGGGTAGCGCAGGAAGTACTCTACTGGACGGCACTGCAGCCGGGTGAGCCGGGCTTTGAACAGCTCCCCGAAGGTGAATATAACCCGGCCGACTGTTACCTGAATCATATAACAAATGATAAACACCTCTGTGACACGCTCTATCCTATTGGTGCTTACACAAAATTAAGCGAGAAAGAATTTTTTAATTGTGATGGACGATTAAATCTTGGTAGCCAGAGCCACACATTTCCACTGATATCGTTAATGAACGGGCTGACCAAAATGTGTACTGGTATATTGGAGCAGCTGAATCATTCAGGCGAGCGTTGAAATAAATTAACTTTCAACGCTAATGCCGTTAAACATTCATGACTTTCTCACTTTTGCAGGAATTGCCATCTGCAGCTCTGCATTTTTTTTACGGAAGTTTTTAGAACGATCATGCTGAATACCGTTAAGCCACATGACCTCCCCATTAACAATATCTGCCAGGTGAATATTCAGGACAATTTTCTCCAACCCCTTGTAGCCGGTGTTGAGTTCCAGAAAATCCTGCTCTTCCGATTCGATCAAGTGAACCAGCTGCCTGAGGTTTCTGACTTTTTCAGAGCCAACACTGTCAACCCTTCGCAGAAAGATATTGTGATAACCCCGGTTGGCCTCATGGGGAAGGACTTTCAGGATAACAACCACTTCATCTTCATCGGCAAACCGGAAATTATTGAGCAATACAGGCGTAAGGCCTGCATAGGAAATCAGGTCATGGCCAGCCCCCATCAGCAGCTCTCTGGTCACTTTGGTAAACACCAGACCCTGATAAATAAAGTATGAAGGAGCAGACTGACCATCAAAGCCGAGCAACAAATCATTATTGACCGGCTGAGTGAGCGTAACCGTCAGATCCAGCTCCTGCTTGTCACGAATAACCCGGACACCAAGCGCCTCCCCAACCTGCCGTGAGTGAACAACATAATCCATGGAAACCCGCTCACTGCCCCGGAACACGATGGTTTTATCATGGCCAACGGCATACCCGTCCAGTTCCAGGATAACATCATCCGGCTGCAGCACACCGTCAGCCGCGGAACCCGGTATGACATGGCGAACCAGAACGCCCTTGTTTTCTTTTACCCCATAGACAGTTTTAAAAAAGCCATTTTCAAGCTCTTCCGTTTCAATACCAAGGCTGGGAACCCCACTGTAATGACCATCAGCAATGTCCTGTAAAAAGTGTCTTATGATATTAACCGGCACAATATGGGCGATATTGCTGGCTTCGAAAGGACTGTAACCCTGCATTAACACACCAATGATCTCTCCATTAACCACGGCAGGGCCACCGCTATTGCCCGGGTTACTGGCGGCATCAATCTGACCTGCGAGAAATGAGAAGCCGGAATTACTGTAAGGTTGATATTCCAGACGGGACAAAACCCCCTTGGTCGCACTGATCGTATCGCCACCAATGGGGTAGCCAAGCAGCATCAAATCCGTTTGCAGAGGAGGAAGCTTACCCAGGGGGATAGGGGTGGTACCGCTGAAAAACAGCGCTTTCTCATGGTCATGGAAGGGCACCAGCAAGGCCAGATCCAACTCGTGGGAAACCCACAAGGGCTTGAGCTTATAACGGTCCGTCTGACCATTTTTCCTGCCTTCAATATACGTATGAGCACTGACTACATGGCTGTTGGTCAGCACAACCCTCTGGTCACTGTCTGGCAGCTGGATAATGGCACCGGATCCATACTTCTGCCTTGGGCCAAGGTTGCTCCATGGATTCTGATGGTCATACTGGTTAAATGAGGTATAAATTTTGATGATCGAATCCCTGACGCCCTGATCTCCCGAATAAACCGGCAGGGGATCCATCATTACCGGACCTGCCGTATTTCCATATATCGAGATTGCAAGCAACAAAAAACAGACGGCTCTAACAATACAATTCAACCTCACAACCAAACACCTCAACGGCTAGAGAAAGAATACTTCAAGCTAGCACAAAAAAAATATCCTGCTTGACCTGTGAAAGGCTTTATAGACATTTACCTGTCGGACATCTGATATAATCAGATGCATTGAATGACGTTCATTTTCAGCATCAGGCAGCGCTCCATGATTGTACTTTCTCCCGACTCTTTGAACGAGCTATACGCCCGTCATCTTGACTGGTATCCAGCCATTGCCAACCCACAGTCTGCCCCTGAGTTTATCGATGGGCTGGCAGATATCATGGGGCAATTTGACCTGATCCTGCTGGATTCCTACGGTGTCCTCTGCCGTGGTAGCTCGCCCATTGCTGGCGCTGCTGAGGCAATACAGCAGCTAAGGGCAAACAATATCCCATTCTGCGTTGTTTCCAACGATACCCTGACCAACCGATCCGTTGCCGCAGAAAAGTATCAGGCCCGTGGGTTTGATTTCACCGCAAATGAAGTACTGACCAGTCTTGATATCACTGAACAGTACCTTCGAGGGCTCACGAATCGTAACCGTATTGGTGTTATTGCACCGATGGAGCACCCTTCCAACCACCTGCTGGAAGGCATGGTCCGGCTGAATGGCTGTAATGGGGAGATCCCGGAAGGTATTGATACCCTGCTGTTCCTGACCGGTGCAGGCTGGACAGCAAAAATGCAGGAGAACATGGTCAATACGGCCAATGGGCGTCAGTTTGAACTGATTGTCGGCAATCCGGATATCGGCGCCCCCCATGGTGATCACGTCACCGCAACACCGGGTTACTTTATTGCCGACCTGGTAGAACAAACGATTCAAAAGGCAAAACCGATGCTGTTCGGCAAACCCGACCGCGCCATTTTTTCAATGGTAATTGAGCAACATCGGATTACCGACCCATCCAGAGTCCTGATGGTCGGGGATACGCTTTATACCGATATTCTGGGCGGCAATGCCATGGGATTCAAAACATTGCTGCTGCAATGTGGGGTTTACCAGAATGAGGATATTATGGCAGTCATTGCCAGCACGGGCATAAGCCCTCACTATATAGCGCCTGGTCTCTAAGGAACGGCCCTTAAATAACTTCCACATTTCTACAGACGCTATCCGCCTCCCGCTACCCGAAAAGCCGGAACCGCTTGTGTTTTTGCGGGAAGCGGTTAGTGATTGATTATTCATCATCCATGCCCAATTGTTTTTTATTATTCAAATCCAATGGCTCTTCATTATTCAAACCCAATTGCATGGTATCCAATCTTTTTAATGCTTGACTAAGTTCTGCATGCTTGCTTTTCAAATCAGCAGACTGTCTTTCATGTTTAGCAGACTGACTTTCAAGTTCATTCATTTCATTCTGAATGTCCTCCAGATCAACGCCTTTGCGTCTGGCTTTATCAAGCTTTTCCTGACACTTTTTAATGGATTTTTGAACAGAGGCATGTTCCTTATCCTCAGCGACATATTGCTTCTTTATAGCTTCACACTCCTGCTTTGGATTTGGATAGCGTTTGAGCAGCTTAGTATCCATATCCAATTGAATTTTATAATACCTGTTTAATGCTTGACGAAAATTCAAATATTCCTGTTTAGGCTCATCAGATTGATGGACAATCTTAGCAGACTCACTTTGCAGAGAATTCATTTTATTCTGAATATCCTTTAGCGGCTTGTCTTTGCTTTTGGCTTTATCAAGCTTTTTCTGACATTCCTGAATCGATTTCTGAACAGAGGCCTGTTGCTTATCCAAGTCTAAACATTGCTTCTGAAGCCAGGCGCATTGCATCTCCGGATCTTGATAGCTTGTGACAAGTTTAATCTGATCATGCACCGGTTTCATCGATTCTGTGAGCGCTTCGGCCTTGGCTAACACTTTTTTCTGCCTGCGTATATCAATACCATCCTTACCGTTTTCCTGGTAAGCGTCCTTCGCTTTTTTTAACTGTTTTCTGGCATCCTTTAATTGTTTACACTGCTGCTCATATTCCTCTGCCCTTGGTTCAAGATTTGTACCTAAGCGCCGTTCCCGGGCATTAAGAGTATCCAGTAAACCCTTCATATTTTTTCTGAAGGCCGGGTGCCATAGCGTTTCATTTGAATAGCGTCGAAACGTTTGTGAGAGATGTTTTGCCAGCCATTTAAGCCTCAATCCGCCACTGAAACCCTGCATAAATTGCGGATCTTTCAGGCTTGTCAGCTTTTCCAGATACTCCTCGTCTTTGAGATGCTCCATATCATCCAGCTTGTTCAGATACTCCAGGTCATCTGGATGTTCCCGATCTTCCCGGTAATCCACTGCTTCCAGGTGCTTTTGCATTGCCGGGTGATTTTCCAGATGTTTCAGTGCTGCAGAAGGCTGCATTCCTATTGTTTCAATTGCCGCTTCTAGCGCAGAAACATACGCACTATCTTGAATATATGGATCAACCATTTCCTCACTATCCTGATGATCCAGAATATTCAGTTCCTGAAACAACGTAGCTTTTAATGTCTGGATTCGCTGCTGTAAAGAATCAGTTTCTTCCATTATCTCCTTCGCCCACTGGCTGTTTTGCAGTGCTTCCTTAAACAAATTTTTAGCTGCAACATAGTGGCTGGCAGTAGATAACGACACTTCAGACTTAAGGTTTTCCACCAGCTTAAGAGTACCTTTGAAATCTCCTTCAACCTTTGCCATTACAGGATCCATTACAGCCTCTGGTTCCGTTTCCGGTGTTTTTTGCTGGCGTCGTACAGGGTGAAGCGGTCTTTTTTGGTGAATAGCCCGGTCTACAATTTCCTGAATAATCTTACCCGTTCCCCGGTTTACCGACTCCACGCCTTCTTTCCAGGGTTTCAGTTTCAGTTCCTGTTTCAGTCTCTTTTTTCCCTTCGAAATGCCCATGGAGGCCTTGCCACTAACCAGATAATGTTCAATTTCACGGTCATCATCATGGATATTTTCGGCATACACCTCCTCAAGCCTGTCAAGCTCTTTTAAATAGTCGCTTTCCCTTCTGCCTCGATATTCATCAAGTTTTTCTATTGATTCAGCCAGGCGCTGACAGCCATCAAGCAACACATCATGATTTGGAAGCCAGGAGGTTTGCACACCAGGGTTAGAGTTCGCCGGTTGACTGGCCCCTACTTTATCAATGCCCGGTTTTGGCCTTTGCCGCTTACTTTTGTTGGCTGCCGTTTTTGGAGATTTTTTCAGAGACTTGGCACTTTTAGGCCGTGCCGGTAGTGGACGCCGTTTTTGTAGATCTGGAGCATACGCCCCGGTTTCTGATAGGGCGGCTGACTCTTTCTCTTGAATGACCGAGTCATTTAACGAGTTCGCGTCACCCTCAATACCGCTATCGTACTCTTTCTCTTGATTGCAGGCTTTCGGAGAATGGGGTGGGCTGGCAATACTTTCATCATCACTGATACCGGAATCCTCAGCAATACTGGCTAGTTCTGCGCTTATCTTGCTGTCTTGATTTTTGCGATCCGGAGCAGAGAGGTCTTTTTTCAAACCCTCTGCTTCATCACGATTTTTTTTCCGTCTGCGTTCTCTGGCAGCACTATTGCGACCTGACAGGCGGGTGCTATCTTGTTCCTTGATATCTCTATTTTCGATAAGCGTATCAGTTTTTTCACCAAAACCATCTTGAGGTGCCTGACTCTTTTTAGAGACCTTCCCAACCCTGGCAACCGGTGTCCCCCGGTATCTGGCGTTATTACTTTCTTCAGCAGGCTTGACGGTGCCAACTTCACTGCTCGGGGTATTACCCCCAACCGGTCTTTGGCCTTCAATCCCTGATGGCATGTTTATATCCTGTGTTTTATTGATCAACGCTTGACTTCTGTTCTCCATCATCGGCTGAAATCAAATGGAATTCATACTCAGAGCAGATTTCACTGGTAGAAAGTGTCAAAAACATCAGGAAAGTGTATTGCATTCCATACGCTCCAGTTACAGCCTTCCCCCAGACTACACATTTTAGTATGGCGTGGTTTTTCCGCCGGTCAGACCCAGGTCTCGGCAATGGCCTCTACATAGGTTGGGAGCCGCCCCCGGGTTGCCTGCTGATAGGTTGGTAACTCCGTTGCCTGCTGGTAGTTAGGTAACTCCATTGTCTGCTGGTAGTTAGGTAACTCCGTTGCCTGCTGGTAGTTAGGTAACTCCGTTGCCTGCTGGTAGGTAGGTAAATGCATTGCCTGCGGGTGGACGGCCAGCTGAGCTTCCGACCGTTGGCCAGGACGCCCTGGGCTGGCTGGTCGCACTATGTCATCCTGGTGCACATCAATTGGAACAGGCTGGTGGGGATATCTGAAATAATGCGGCTGTTTTAAGGCCATTTGTATAAGCTGACAGGTTGAGGCTTCAGGGTTGCTACACCGCATGGCCTTAACGCTTCGATAAACGGCAATGCAGTAATAAGTAGCTGCGGATGCGCAGCATATACCCGCAAGCCCCCCAAAAAAGGGAGCCGCACGCAAGAATCTATCAGACGAAGATGTGCCCCCGGTCCTGCTGTCAGAGGGCGATGCCTGTGGGGTGGATGCTGTGGTTACAGAATGACACTTCCCACTTTCCGGGATGCATTTTTCACCGCTGTCGCACAGCACTTCTCCATCGGGACACGTCTGATTACCCGTAACCAGCATGGGTAATGCCGACAGAAACACCAGGCTCTCTTTTAATCCCGGACAGACGAGACCAATCTCCGGTGAATCCATTACTTGCTGAAAGGCAAAACCCGCTACACTGCGCATCAGGCTGTTGCCAGCCTGAATAGCAGCTTGAGTGAACTTGCAGACTCGATAATCAGACAGTGTGCATCCCCGGGTCTTGTTGCCCGGGTATGCTACCGGGCTGGCAGGTACCGTCGAGACGATTCTGCCATCAGCGGTTCTGCTCTTGTAACTGCTACAACTGCAACAAAAAGTATCCCGGGAAACGGTCTGTGGGTTGGACGGGGATGATTGAAGTTGACGGGAGATCGGCTGCATAGGTGTGAGGGCCTGGATAGAGTGGATTTCTGAGCGATCTTTTGACCATCCGATAACAGTTAGGTTCACATGATTTTTATGGCTCCGGGGTGATGGGATAAAATATCGACAGAGCCACTAAGGAGAAGTTGCATTTGTGGGTATCAAC
>NZ_JAHHPM010000596.1 GCF_024606345.1 Endozoicomonas sp. YOMI1 | reverse complement strand
GACTGCATGGATGCAGGAGCTAGAGCAACGCAGGAGCAGTTGCCGGGAGTGACTGTCCAATTGGTCAGAAAATACGATTTCATTTGGTTAACTACTTACTATCAATAACGATAAAGTATGGACCCGCCCTATGACTGGAATTGATTCTCCATTGCCCCCTTTTTATCCTCCTCCCGAGTTGAATCTGGAAAACGTCAAAAATGGTGGGGTTTTTTCCTGGGCATTCTGGAATACGCTCTATGCCATTGTTACCCCGGTCAAGACAACGTTTTATGTGGGCTCATTAGCATGGAATAAATTACCTGGAAAGCCTGTTTCCAGTCGTAACGTCAAGCCAGAGAGAGTAGATCTTCTGATAAATTCAAAACTGGCTCAGCAGGACCGAATCCAAACAGACCAGGTTAGATATTTATCCAACAGAGAGATGGGCTCTCAACAACCATTGCAACAAAAGAAAATGGAGCAAGCTGGTCTTGATGACCAGTTCGAGCCTCCTTTGAAAAAATGTCGTATTCAGACATCTGACCCTTACAAACAAAATCGCCTGACGATTATTCGAAATGCCTTGGGCAAGCTGGACACATCTTTAAAAAGCAATTTTCAGGCAAAGGTGAATTGGCTTCATAAGGAGCTTTCACTCGGTTGTGACTCAGTTGCGGCAAATTCCGAATCCTGCCCGCCTGAATTGCAAGAAATTGTCAGTCGCCTGATTTACGATTGTATCTATCCCAGCAACCTATCAGTGTTGCAATTACTGGCTGATGCGGGGGTGGGGCTGGAAAGCTCCGGGTACATTACTTTTGACCCAAGGATTCCACCATTATTACTGAGGCAGATGCTGGAAAACAGTGACGTTGAAGCTGTGAAGGATTTTCTGGACATAAATGCTGTAAGAATGATTTATATGGCTGATTCTACCAGCACGAAAACGGTGGAAAAATATTTAACCCCGGCCCAGATCAAAGAGGCAGTTCACCGTTTTAACAACAGCCCAAGCTTCCATGATGGCGATTTTCCATTAAAAAACAATCCCACTCTGCAATTTTCCCAATGTGCAGCCCCCTATCTGATAACCGGACTTTTTGCGGTGCTGGATACGCCGCAGAACGACTCCCGGACTGAACAGGATATCAGTCAATCCATCATAACGGATCTCAAATCAGAACGTTTTACAGCAAATCTTTATCAGCTCGAGGTTAACGCTGCACGATATCAACCGCTGATTCGGAAAGAATTGCACAACATGGACGTGGGACAGCGAGAAAGATTATTTTTGTGCGCCTTTATTTTAGGTCAGAAGCAGATGTTTGGCTTGCTGAAGGAGACGCTGGCAGACTCCTGGCAGGCGATTCTCAATCAGAGATTCAATCAGGGAGCAAACATACTGCACATTCTGGCTACAGCACTGCCAGACATTCACCCGGGCTTATATTTTACCCTTCTCAACCGTTATGTTGTTGCCTATGATGACCTGTTCCAGTTCCTGCCTGCCAGAGAGCTGGCGAATATGAAGGACGACAGCGGTGCTACTCCCTTGATGTGCCTGTATCATCACCACCCTTATCAAGTGTCTGACTTACCACTGATCTCACCTGACCAGAACCTTGTCAGAAGTCGGCGCAATAGCCTGCTAAAGCTAACCTCCGGGGAAAACCTTATCCATTGCATACAGAGCCAGATTGCTGCTGATCACCCATTGAATGTCGCTTGGTTCAGTGAGTATCTGTACCTTTTCCAGCATCTCTACCAACAACAGTCCTTGACATTCACTCCGACTGCTTTTCCCAGTGGTTCGCCTTTACCCAAGAGATGCAAGAAGTCAAAGTCCCATCATACTCTGGAATCAACGAACCATTTTTTTCAACGTGTTATCACCTTTTTGGCAGGCCATGCCGGTGTTTTCCGGGATCAACAAACAGCGCTGGAATTAACAAGGTTTGTACAGCGCTCAGAGCTACCGATTGAATACCTTGCGCAAGTGATCAGAGTGATGGCACCGGACATCCAACATTATCTCCTGGCACATCTGACCAAAACACCGGCCGACCGGGAGCTGCTGTTTATTAAACGGGGCTGCACAGATAAATCTGAAGAGTCTTACTATCCCTGGCATCTCATTGGCCTTGGACTCGGGGCTAACAGTATCTCAACGCCCAAAATGGCTTGCAACGCCTCTTTTTTGGGTGAGGTTGAAGAATTTGCCACCTGCCATCCGGAAGAAAACATTCCCAGACTCCCTGAATCCTGGGAAAACGCATTGTTTACCAGTAGCGACATAACGGTTTACGGGCGCAGCCTGGCTTTTCCCTGTGCAGCAACACCCACCGGTTACCGTCGTTTCAAGTTCCTGAAACAGTTGCCCGGTGCCAGAGAGCCCTGGGGGGATTTTATTCGTGAGCAGCCACACCTTGAATTTTTTCGCAGGCATAAAGCGGAACTTGGGCTGGAGAGTGCACTGCTTAAACCCGGGGGAATCTTCCGCCTGCCCAATGCCTTGGGCAAGTTGCAGCGGGCCGGTGTTCCTGAGTCAACCTTGGAAATGATTGCTTTTGAACCCGACAACTCCGCTTTTCTCCAGGTATTTGATGACGAAGCAAACAGCGCGCTCTATCACCATTATCCCTATGAGACTGAGGGCGTTGAAGGCCTCTGTTTTGAGGCATCGCTGGCAGGGCTCAGACTGTTTGCCAGAGATGCCGGCCGCCTGTGGCAGCAAAACCTTCAGGCACCGGATGCATTATCCATGTTTCATGACACGGCTGAAGGCAGAGCCTGGTCGCCAACCCCTTTCCTTGGCAAGCAGCGCTGTCCCGGCAACATGGGCGAGTGGCATGGCCAGGATTATCCAAATATCGCACCAGCCCCGGTAGGAATGAGAGACTGGGCTGATATACGCTCCTTTAATGAACGCACCATCGACCTTTTCGTTACCAGGTGTCACGTCGATCTAACCAGTGCCGAGAGTCAGCAACTGCTGAGGATTTCTGAACTCGGGAGAGCGTTTTACGGGCTTGCGATCAACTGGCTCAGGGTTCGCCACGACACTCGTCAACTGGATTACACCAATCCTGAGCAGATGAATCAGTTGGCCGGTGAGCTGGTGACCATCGCGGCGGATTTGTTCGGCACCGCCTTTGGCATGCAACCGGAAGCAATGAAAACGATAATCCACCAGGAAATACCGGCAGAAACATTGAGGAGGGCGGCACTTGAGTGTGGTTACTGGTGTGACCCGGACGTCCGCTATGTGCAGGATATCAGGAGTCAGCGCTTCCCCAGCTCAGTTTATCCCGATTATTCGGATAAAGACTTTATGAAGATGAACCTGAAGCCAATTCCCGAAAACCTTACTGATAAGGGCATATGGCGTTCATCAAGAGCTCAAGCACCAAACCTCGGTGCGGACAGTGCCCCCCTCCCTCTGGTTCACCTGGATTCTCTGTTCTGGTTTGCCATGCTGACAGGGTGGCGACATCTCAGATAATCTTTAACATTTGAATTCAGGTTTTAGCTTTTTCCCTAATAAGCCAAGCACGGTTCCATGGCCCTGAACAGATTGTTCAACATTGGCACCCCGGGATTTCAGTTTCTCAATAAACGAAAAGCATGTTGAATCGAGTTTTGGCAGCATGGCAATATGGCATAAAGCGGTCATACCCACAGAATCCTTACCATCAACGTTGAGTTGATGACAATTTAATAAAGATTCAATGACTGGTTTGTAGGGGTTGCAACAATCGCTTAATTTATCCTCATCAAGATATTTGCTGTAGCAACCAATGGCGATTTGAAGGGGTGTTTTTCCTTCAAGACCAAGAGTGTTGATATCTTGCTTGTTTATTAAAAAGTCGATAATCCATTGGCTTCTTTGTTTAATGGCATAAATAAGCGGTGTTTCTCCAATAACCGTCAATTCATTAATATTGAAATCTTCTCGATCCATCAATACTTCCAGTAGCGCTTGTTCATTGTATTTGATGAGTGTCATTAACAGGGTTTCTTTCTGATTAATGCTGTTGAGTGTGCTTAACCTTACTTTTATGTTTTGCCGAAACTGGTATCGATCTGCAACATTTGGAATTTTATTTTTATTTTCACTTAGCTTGGTAATTAATGTAATTAACTGTTCAACAGACATATCAAAAACATCATTTTTTTGAATGGAGAATTTCGCTGTACTATTGATGCTCCACACATCTTTTATCACCTTGGCAAGACTTAGTCCTTTGCTTAAAATGCATGAGTATAGTTCACAATACTTACCGATTTTATCAGGGGGGAAATAATTTGATAATGTTTCAAGTATTTGACTTGAATTGTCAGCATCTAAATTATGATCCATCTTTAACAAACCGCTTAACAGAAATTTGAATGCTATTTTTTCATTATAAGTTATATGGTGTTTATTGTTGTGCTTATCGAGAATGAATTCAAGGAATTTGCCGATATCTAATAATGTTGTGAAAGGACCTGCATCCCAGAGGGCCATTTGTATATCTATTGAATGAGTCCTATTAATATTTTTACAAAATTCTATGGCATGACTGTTTAGTTGTTCAAAAAAACAATCGGTTTGAGCAAGAATTGGTGCTGCGCGGATTAATTCAATATTCCTTAGATAAACAGGACTGCCATGGGGATTTTCGCTGAAGTGGGTAGAACTCTGCTGATGAATTTCCAGCAGTTTATGTTTTAAATCAGGTGGCAGAAAATTTCCGGTACTTGCCTGAAAAACAATATTTTGATTAGTACCAAACAGGTCATTGGTAATATTATTGCTTTGGGTGCAGTTTGCAGAAATAGTGGATACTGCTCTATTTAATACTTTACGGGGTGACGATTCAGAGGCTGAAATATCACTGGATGGTCTTTTCAGGGACTTGAGTGCATTGCCACTGCAATCTGGAACAGTACCATTACTTTGTGGGATATTCATGACGGTTTCCTAACCTCGTCTTGTATTTAAGTAGTTGGCCAAATGGAATCGTATATTTCTGGCTAAGTGGGCAGTTACTATGCAAGGCACAACGAAGGGAGCATAGCCTTAGCTATG
>NZ_JAHHPM010000595.1 GCF_024606345.1 Endozoicomonas sp. YOMI1 | reverse complement strand
CGTTGCCCAGGGTAAATTGCCAGCGCACCCGCCGGTTAGCCCAAGCAAAAAAACAGATTATGCTGCCAGCCAGGCAACCAATAGAGTTGGTAGCGCCAATACTTGTAGCCGCTGGGGTTGACCGCAAAACAGCCATGTCCAGTGAGTCCGGACTCGCTATACCCTTTGGATTTACCCTTAAGATGCAGGAGTATGGTCACTACAAGTACCCTATCCGTGGTGCACAGACGAGTGCTAGTGATGCGATTGATGCGGCCGAAGAAGAGGCCCACAAATCTTGGCCGCCGATCACATTTGAGTCTACCAACCTACTGAGCACCAGTGGTATTAACCCCCTGCCATGTACAGCAGAAAAAGAATATAAATTTTCAACAAAAACGCCACCAGATCGAACCCTTGCTGAAGCTGCAGGCATTATCTGGGTCAAAACGGTCACCAGCTTGCCAGGAATCGAAACCACCGAAGACCTGAAGCGGTGGATAGACAGGCAAAAGGTAGACCCGGAAAAGCCGGAGCTACCGGGTATTTTGTAGGGCTTCAAACCCCGTATTGAACTGGCGGCATATCGGTGTTTCCTGAAGATCTGATCAGCCCTTTGACATCAGATTTGAGGAAAATATCATCAATCGAGACTTACTGTTGCTCCCGTAGATCTAACCAGCAGGCTCAACAGTCTCCGGCAGAGTCTATCCCTGAATCTTTTCCCTGATAGGCGTAACGCTACCTTGTTGGTGAGCAAATAATAGCAATCCATGCACTTCAGGTTTGACTTTCCTTCGGGCTGAATAGGCACAGCACCTCCCGACAATCAGCATAAAAATGGTCATGCATTAAGGAAAAGAAAAAAGCTGCCATTGGCAGCTTTTTTCTTGGTTGGTTGTATGACGTATCAATTTTCTGAAAATAATTACATGATGCTTTCCAATCAACGCGAGTCGTAAAGTTGGGCGTTTTTCTGATTCACCCCATTGAGCGCAGCTTTGCCCGGGCAATTTCCTGAAGGAAACCGGAACGGGTGCGGTAGCTCGGGTTGGCTGCCACCATCTTGTCGATCTGCCGCAACAGCAGAACGGGCAAGGTAATGTTAATGCGCTCTGATTTGCCCAAAAATGGCGTGATGTCCACGTCCACCAATGCCCAGATACCGCCCTCGTAGTCGGGGTTGTTCTGGTGGTCGGCGATGGCCCCTGCCTCGGGTATCTTCATTTCATCTTCCGCCAGGATCTCAAGATGCCCCTCAATGGCTTCTTTTACGTTCGCCATGGCGTCTTCGATGCTGTCGCCGGCGGAGTAACATCCTTCGATGTCCGGCACCATTACGCCATAGCTTTCGCCGTCGTCTGTATGCAGAACTACTGGGTATTTCATGGCTACCACCTCTAGGGTTTCATTATGCCTTTAGGGTCGTTGACGTTGTCGCCAGACCCGGCATTTCAGTATTCATTTCCAGCCTATACACTCATCCATGACTGGATAGCACTGACAGTTACCCAGCTGGCCCGTTTTTGATCCCCGCCTGCTTGAGGATGCTGTCCAACGTCTTTTTGGGTATGTCGTGTTTCGGATGGGGTACTGTCACTAACCCAAGGCGCTCAGGATGCTTGAAGTGGTGGTGACTTCCTTTCACTCGGTGCAACACCCACCCTTCATCCTCGAGCATGCGAATAATTTCTCGACTTTTCATACAACCTCAACCGGGCTTCCAGGAAAGTCACAATTATACACATAATACACACCACGTGTGCCAATATTAGAATAGATATAGTGTGTAGTCAACAGCTTGTTAACATTTTTTGTTTGCCGTGAAAGAAAATTGCCACGGAGGCACAGAGACACGGAGAACAGAAAAACGCTTTTCCTCTGTGCCTCCGTGGCTAAAGCTTTCATGACAGAGGGTGACAAACCATCGCCATGAACATTTGTGTTAACGATCGATGATTTATGTTGTGGAGCTAAATGAAGCTTTTACTCATTTACTCATTTGATGTCGTTGGCTTCCAACAACGGTGACCTGGTTTAGCTGCATGCACTGGTACCACTGGGTTTCTGGTTGGCTGAAATACCAAGATAGCATGTTTTGGTATGCCAAAAATATATTTTTTGTCGGCGGCCGCGGCGCATGCAATAGCTAAAGTGAGTAACCAATATAGGGTGTTTTGGCGGG
>NZ_JAHHPM010000594.1 GCF_024606345.1 Endozoicomonas sp. YOMI1 | reverse complement strand
TCCTCAATTTTCTGCCATCCTCGCTACGGGCGCTATTCTCGGACAGCCTCCTAGAGATCGTCTTCCGGGAGCCCTCTGGCTCCCTTTTTTTTGTGACACTCAACATTACTGCTAAGCTAATCAAAGTTCTCCAGCCTTGCAGGCGGTCCCGGTGTGACCGATAGCAAAAATGCCTCCCCTGATCTGTATCCCCATGGGTGACCCAGCCGGTATCGGCGCCGAAATCATTATCAAGTCCCTATGTGACACGGAGCTTGCCGGAACCTGTCGGCCAGTGGTGATTGGTGATGTTCGATGGCTGGAACAGGCTGCCAGCCTGTGCAGGAAGAAGGTAAGCTTCCGGTTGATTCAATACGCGACTCCTGACTTGCATCGGCCCGGACAAATCAACCTGCTTAACTGCCCAATCGCGAATATCGACAACATTATCTCTGGGAAAGTCTCAGCGGCATCCGGAGCGGCAGCCTACCAGTTCATTGAGCAGGCGGTTCACTATGTTCAACAGCAGAAAAAAAGCGCCATCGTTACCCCTCCCATCAATAAGCTGTCGCTCAAAGCGGCAAAGATTCCTCATATCGGCCATACGGAAATACTGGCATCACTGACTCACACCCATGACCCCATTACGCTCTTCCAGGTTGCCGGGCTCAGGGTTTTCTTTCTTACCCGCCACCTGTCACTCAGACAGGCCTGTGATGCCATTATTGAAGAGAGGGTTTTCAAGGGCATTGTCAAGTCATACCAGATTCTCAAGTCCCTGGGCATCGCTTCGCCATCGCTGGCCGTGGCCGGTTTGAACCCCCACTGTGGCGAGAATGGGCTGTTTGGGGATGAGGAGGTCTGTGCCATTGAGCCTGCTGTCCATCGGGCCAGGAAGGAAGGGTGGAAGGTAACTGGCCCCATTCCCGCTGATTCTGTTTTCCATCAGGCGCTTAACGGAACTTACGATGGGGTGCTCTCCATGTACCACGACCAGGGCCATATCGCCACCAAGATGGTGGACTTTCAACGTACGGTTTCCATTACCTGTGGTCTGCCATTTCTGAGGACCTCGGTGGATCATGGAACCGCCTATGATATCGCCGGTACCGGCCAGGCCAGCGAAGTCAGCCTGACGGAAGCGATCAAAGTCGCCATACAATATAATAGCGATGAAGCCAACCGGAATCAGTAATCAGCCTTATGCTTCAGGATCGCACGTCGTTGCTTTTTATCCGGACGATGATCCGGTCTTGGCATGGCACCTCGCAAGGCTTTTCGATTAGCGGCTGCCTCTTCCCGGGCCTCAAGGCTCTCAGGCGTTTCCTCATAAAGCTGTTGGGCCAGCTCAGCCTTCTGCCGCTTATCATTGAGCTGCTTAACGATGACAATGCGCTCATCCCAGCCAGCACGAAGTTTTATCACATCACCAACCCGGGGCTCTTTGCCTGGCTTGCACCGCTGACCATTCAAGTGCACTTTACCACCATCAATGGCTTCCTTGGCGATACTCCGGGTTTTATAAAAGCGTGCGGCCCATAACCACTTATCAAGTCTGATCTTTTCACTATTACTCATTCGGTCACCCTGACTGCTTTTTATCGTGAAAAGGCTGCGGCGGGTTGAGATCAACATCTCAGGCGGGCAGTCTTTTCAGGGCAAATAATACGCTAATAACGTTCCATCCATATCCAGCAGCACTGTGCTGATCTTGTTCCAGTCAATCATGAGGGCATCTCATCAAGAGAATGTTGAGGAATTCAGTGGTTATCCGGCTACCGGTCATATCTGAAGGTTTCCAACCATTTTATCAGTGCCATAATGTGAATGAAATTGCTTGCTTTTTCATTTGATCAGTTAATGGCGCTGCGTGCCCGACCAGACTTTACGCAAGCAAGAGTGATCGCAGCACTGTTTATGGTACGTGAGCAACTTCAAGTCGGGTACTGGAGCCTGTTAACAATTAGTCGGCTAGTCGGCGGCTCAGGCCAACAGGGCCTGATCCACGTTTGCCCGAACGAGTGCAAGATATGAGCAGCGATCCTGAGTCTTTAATTCCTGAGTTAGTTCACATTGCCCGAGCGGCAGGAAAAGGTATTCTCGCCGTCTATCATCAGGACGATATCGGGGTACAAACCAAGGCGGATACCACGCCTGTCACCAAGGCTGACCTTGCGGCAAATAGGATCATCGTTAATGGACTGAAAGCTTTACCGGTAAAATACCCTGTGCTTTCTGAAGAATCGGATCATCCCCCCTGGCAGGAAAGAAAAAACTGGCCGCGTTACTGGCTGATTGACCCTCTGGATGGGACCAAAGAGTTCATTAACCGCAATGGTGAATTCTCAGTCAATATTGCCCTGATTGAGAATAACTACCCGCTCCTTGGCATCGTACATATTCCCGCGACTGATACCACTTACTGGGGGGGTAAAAGCCTGGGCGCGTGGAAACAGGCTAAAGATGGTATTGCTCACGGGATCCGGCCCAGAAAGTTCACTCCAGAGAAGGAAATTATCGTTCTTGGCAGCCGGAGTTATGGCACAGAACAGGCCACTCATTACCTTAACTCACTGAAAACTGTTTATCCGGACTTTATATCCAGAAAAGTTGGCAGTGCATTAAAAAGCTGCCTGATTGCTGAAGGTCAGGCTGATATCTATCCCAGGCTTGGCCCTACTTCTGAATGGGATACCGGGGCTGTTCAGGGGGTTGTTGAAGGGGCCGGAGGTTTATTTCTTAATCCGGATGGCCAGCGGTTCAGTTATAACCTGAAAGAAAGCCTTATTAATCCAGACTTTCTCGTACTGGGTGATAAAACGATTCAATGGGATAATTTCTGGCCGCCGCGTTCCTGAGAGAGTGTTTGGCGGGCAGGCCGGGTAAAATTTCAACCATCATTATTTTGAAAGTTAATTGACCAGTAGATAATCATCAAAAAACATAATGAATATCATCCACCTCAACCCTGGGGGCTCTGTCGGGTGGATTATCCACCTCACCCTTGATAATGATGGGAGAGTTCAGCTTAACCTCTTTATCAGGTAGGGCTGAATCATCAATAAGCACCTTAATCTCACCGGTTTCACCACGAAACAGGTATATTTTCCCTTTGATTTTCTTAATAATTTCACCAGAAAGCCGAACCAGTTCTTCATCATCTGATGTGTTCAGAATTTCTTCAACACTGTGCTTTTGATACATGGGCTTTTCTGGCATGGTGCTCTCGTCAAGATCAAAGCGTGTTTCCTGAGAGCAGGCCGAGGCAATAAAACCTGACAGGATTATTCCTGATAACTGTCCTTTTGTCATAAGACTTATCTCTATTCAATCCCTATATGATTATTCGGCAGTGCCGGATTATGATGCAATATCCATTTAATCCTGTGAAAAAAACCATTTTTTTTCGTAGCAAATCTCAAATAATATCCATACTAATTCAAGAACCAGTTGAGCATAGCAAAGACTTTGTGGGTTTGTTCAAATCCAACAATCATCTGTCGATATATTTTTTAAAATTTTCATAGTGTTAGTTAATTAAAATTGATGTCATGGAAATCATAAAACAGTCTCTGAACCATCAGTAATTGGTTAACTACTTATACTCTGCTCAATAATATGAGGCCACATTATGCCCAACCTTACCATTCAGAATGCATTCAAGAGCCTATCCTCTCTCGTTCTGGGCATAGCGTTAATAAATCAATGCCTTGCTATAGAAAAAGACTGCGCAAACCTGCATGAGCTCCAACAATATTCTGATCAGTTATTTCCTCTGTGTGAA
The DNA here is from genome assembly GCF_024606345.1 of Endozoicomonas sp. YOMI1. Classification (GTDB taxonomy): domain Bacteria; phylum Pseudomonadota; class Gammaproteobacteria; order Pseudomonadales; family Endozoicomonadaceae; genus Endozoicomonas. The sequence continues at coordinate 1,185 of NZ_JAHHPM010000594.1, read as the reverse complement.
GCTGATGCTGACCCACAGGCATTCCATGGCGACCAGCATTTGGCCGATGATTCGACAACATCAATCCAGCTGGCTCCAGATCAGGCACTGGAAGTCTGTGATGGACCGGATGGGAGTGGTATTTGCAGAACCTATTACAACTCTACAGACAATGTGGCAGATGCGCTGGCAGACAATTTTTCCTATGCACGGCTGATTCCATTCAATCATCACGATTTTTATATGGCCTTCATCTCAGACCCTCAGTACCCATGGTCATGTAAAAAGTACAAGGAAAATTGTGATGACAAGGACAAAGCCTGGCAGGAAAATATGAATCATGTGCAAAGCCTGAATGCATTAATGAGTGACCTGGGCAAAGAGCAACTCGCAGGCGTAGTCATCAACGGCGACCTGACCGCTTTTGGTTATGACTGGCAATTCGATGCCTACTACCAGCTATACCACAAAGAATTAAAAATGAACGTCTATCCGGGCCTGGGCAATCATGATATTTCGAACAATGTTAATGGTTGCTTTGTGAATAACTGTGCTTCCAGAATGATGCTTTATTTGCGAGACCATGTTCGTACGTTGAATGTCCGCAGTTTTGACTATCACAGCACGGGGACTTATTTCGAGTTTCCATTACTGAAAAAAAAGTACAGCAAAAGCTTTGCTTATTCCTGGGATATTGGTGATATCCATTTCGTTCAACTCAATAATTACCCAACCTATACGTCACAATGGAATGGTTGGAACTTTGGTAAAGCCAGAATGGATTATTTCGATATTCAATCCGCCAGAGAGTGGCTGCTCAATGATCTGGAACAGGCCAGCAAAGAAGGCAAACATATCATCCTGAACTATCACATATCCGGTTTTACCAATGAGATAAGAGATATCCTCCGTCGATATAAAATTTCCGCTATTTTTGCCGGTCATCTGCACTCCTTTGTAGGCGAGATCGATTTTCACACACTTTGGGATTTTTACGGCCCGGGAGAACACCTCCCTGTGTTCCTGGGAGGCGCAGCGGTGTTCCAGAAATACATGCTGGTTCGATTTAGTGAAGATCAATTTGAGGTCAGTATTGTGAAAAGTGATCAGGGCGCAAGTTACGAGTTAGAAAGCGAAAGCGTATATCCCCTTTACTAGGAGGCTGTCCGAGAATAGACTGCCCTACTGCGGTGGCAGCAAATTGGT
>NZ_JAHHPM010000593.1 GCF_024606345.1 Endozoicomonas sp. YOMI1 | reverse complement strand
CAACTCCGGTCACATAGCTACGGCTATGCTCCCTTCGTTGTGCCTTGCATAGTAAGTGCCCACTTAGCCAGAAAATACGATTCCATTTGGCCAACTACTTAGAGCTGATAGTTCTTGCCTGAGAAGGAAGTAGCCTTTTTGTAATACCGCTTGTAGTGAAGGTTTTTCTCGTAAGAGGACTCAGGGAAGGTAAATTCAATATCTTCCTGTAGAACTGTCCAGATGGGATCAAGATAGTTACTGTTGTACTTCAATTTGAAGGAAGTGAGGCCGTACTGCCACAGAGCCGGGATATGCCTGATGATCTGTGAATAAGTTTTCAGATTGACCCCAATCTCACCGGTTTCCTTGTTGCAGGTTCCCAGGGCAAACTGCTGGATTACGGAGTGGTGATAACGAAGCTCAACCCTGAAAACGTCCTGCTCAACATCGTAGCCAACGCTTCCATCTGAAAGCCGAGTGCTTTCCTCCCACTTGTGCTCGATATAGTCAAACTTATCAATGCTTTTGGCCTGTATGGTTTTGTTATATACCGCCAGTTGTACTGCACCCGCAGAGCCAAATTTAAACGACTGTGAACGGCCATAGATACCTGAAATTTCAGAGAAGTTAAACTCTGCCTTATCAATTGGGTATTCCAAAAGCAGAAAAGCCCATCATTTTCATAACAACCGTGTTGAATACACACGAACAAAAGGCAAGAAAACAAGAAACGTACCCGTTCCAGAAGACCTGTTCAGTGAGATTCAGGAACATATCGCCCAACATGCCGAGTTCACCCCTTCATTAACATCTTTCAGAAGAGCCTTGAAAGCATCAGGTATCAAGCTTCCCCGAGGCCAGCAGAGCCACGTACTGAGACATACCTTCGCCAGCCACTTTATGATGAACAAGGGAAATATTCTGGTTTTACAGCGGATTCTTGGGCACTCATCGCTGATGATGACCATGAAATACGCAAAATTCGACCCGGATCACTTCAAGGAAGCCGCTGAATTAAACTCTCTGACCAGCCTTGAACGACAGAATATAGGTATCGAAAGTTGACCAGAATTTATTTTCGACAATCCTTCGACACTTTTTCGACACCCTGCTAATTTGCACACAGTGCATATAAAGAAAAACCCTGTAAATCAAAGAATTACAGGGTTTGTATTTGGTGGAGGCGGCGGGACTTGAACCCGCGTCCGCCAGTTCTCAGCCTTCGGCTCTACATGCTTAGATCCACCTTTGTGTTTAACACCACAGCGACCCAGTGGTCGGGGTTCTGCAGTGCGATTCCCACAGGTTTTAACCCGTCAGCCAGAGACCTGCTGATCGTGGCGATTCTGCTTACGATGACAGTCTGAAAAACCAGCCAGCAGACGAGCCGGACAGACTGGATAGCTCGTAGGGTTTAGCTACGATTACGCTGCAACAGCGAAAGAACTATCGTTAGCTGCTTTGGTTTTGGCAACTAATAGGTTTGTAGTGTTTTGATTAACGAGAACCACTACGCCCTCGGCATGCACCTCAGGGTTCGATACCGTCGTCGAATCCGAATCGCCCCCAGACTTAATAGTTATAGAGCACGAAGGCCGATGTCGCAATGGCTGGAGAATAATCAGTGGCAATATCACGCTGTTTACGCCTTGACGGATCAATAGGATCCAGTGGTGCAAGTCCGGGCCATAATAGTTCTGCTCCCCTGCCCGATGGTTCTGTAATCATTGATCAGCAGCACTGGCTTTGGAATACGGTTAGCGGTTACTAGGAGGCTGTCCGAGAATAGACTGCCCTACTGCGGTGGCAGCAAATTGGT
>NZ_JAHHPM010000592.1 GCF_024606345.1 Endozoicomonas sp. YOMI1 | reverse complement strand
GGATACCCCTAAATGGTCAGCGGCCCGAGAGATGGAGTATCAATCATTCACAACAGAACTTACTTATTTTGAATAGGTTCGAGTAACTATAGATAGATTTTTGTTAACTGCAACAAGCCCTCGTAAACTTTAATGGAGCAATCCTGTGCCTTGATGGGGCCTTCAAAAATGGTAAATGTGCCATCGGCAATCTGTGCCTTAAAGGCTTCGACCTGGGCAATAACGGTTTCGGGAATGGCTTTGTTATAAAAGCACGACGATGGCAGTGCTTTTGTTCCGGAGATCAATCAGGGACTGATGGATAAGGTTGGCGGCGCCAACATCAATGCCCCAGGTAGGGCTGGCGCAGATCAGCAGTTTTGGATTCTGTAAAATTCACGGCCAATGATGAACTTCTGCGGGTTACCCCCGGAAAGGCATTTGGCATCCACTGAGTCGCCGTGGGCTTTTACCCGAAAGCTGCTGGTCAACAAACCAAATATGCCCACTGTCTGGTTGAGTCACACCATAGAGGATTTTCATCAAGGTGCTTTTGCCTGCACCCTTTTCGCCCAGCAGCGCATGGATTTCGCCGGGTTGGATGGCAAGGCTTACCTGATCATTGGCAACAACACCCGGATAGACTTTGGTAATTCCTTTACAGCGAATACGATAGCAGCGTCTTCACCTCTGCCGTTATCAAAAACAGCGCCTTTGCTGTCCAGGCGGTGTAACCGGCTGGATTCCGGCTCGTGACTTGCGGGCATGATAATCTCTGATGACTTATATTTATTCTTCTTGATGAATCCATTTATCGCTGGAGTCTGCCTGATACAGTGCTTTTTTGATTTTTTTTGCTAAACAAAACATGCCAAAAATAAACAGCTGTTGAAATGTATGAACCGGAGAGAATGATGAGAAAGTGGCAGTGTATTGTCTGTGGTTTTGTTTATGATGAGTCTGTCGGGTGGCCTGAAGATGGTATACCTGCTGGAACTGCCTGGGAGGATGTTCCGGAAGATTGGCTCTGTCCGGATTGTGGAGCCAGCAAAGCTGACTTTGAGATGATGGAAGTCAATTGATTTATAGAAAAACATGGAATTCTGGAAAAAATCCCGCAAACAGTTGGTCCAGACTATTGCTCTGAGGGCGCCGGTGTTTTAGTCTGTTTTTGCTTGTGATCAATACCCCTGCAGTCAAGAGTTCGTGCTGTCCTTGCTCAGGTAGCGAGAAACCCTTGATTCAAGGGAAGAAACAAGAAAAACAAAACGGAGTGTATTCCCTATGCGTAAACCCGATCTGGTCAATGTCATCGCTGACGAAGCGGATATCAGCAAGGACAAGGCTTCCCTGGCGCTTAATGCCATTCTTGAAGCCATCACCAGTGCCATGAAATCGGCAGACTCTGTCAACCTTGTTGGCTTTGGTACTTTTGAACAGCGCAGCCGTGCAGCCCGTACCGGTAAAAATCCTCAAACCGGTGAAACCATCCAGATTAAGGCCAGTAAGACGGTTGCTTTCAAGCCAGGTAAAGCCCTGAAAGAAGCCGTAAACTGATTAGACAGATCTTCTCAGTTGCAACTGATGGCGTTGGCCAAAGAATGGTAAACCGGATACTGGTTTTACCCTCTTCATAAATACTGTTTGCACAACCTCTCAGAAAGCATTTTTCCATTGTCAGCTTTTGCAAGTTGCTCCATGGGGAAATGTTTTCTTTTTATGGCAGTAATTCTCCTCTATAGAGCTCGGGACTGAAGCAGTGAAGTTCAAATTGTTGTTATGGGCACTGGGTTTCATGATGAAACGTGCCAGTCGAAAGAACCCCTCATTTCAAAAGACGCTCGAAGGCCAGGATCTGACATTTCAGCTCAGCAGTAAGGATGGTGTAGCCCGTCATTATATTGTGAAAGACAAACAGGTTTACCCTGTTGCTGGAACAACGACTGAGCCAACATTTGAACTTTCTTTCTCCAGTGCCGCTAAAGGGTTTGAAATTCTAACGGCGAAAAATGCTCAGGAAGCTTTTATGCGTGGTGTTCAGGAGCAGAATATCGTGGCAACCGGTGATCTCAGTAAAGTGATGTGGTTTCAAACCATGACCAGAGCCATGAAGTAGTGAATTCATTACACGGTTTCAATGTATTCCAAGCTGTACGTCCACCCTGATACTTATCCGGTGCCGTGGCATCCAGCAGCTTTCCGTCATTAAGCAGTTTTTCATTTTGCTCAATGATGCCTGCTTTATTGAAGACGCCCTGATTGACGTGAAGCATTCCCCGTTTGAAGTGCTCCATTAACGGGGCCGAATCCCACCACTCTTTTAGCCGCTCAATGGTGCTTTTTGGATTGGAGGCACCGTGGATGTCATTGATCACGGCCTGTACATCATCGGGGAGGTCTTTCAGGGCGTAACGGGGGGAGTTGTCAGGCTTTTTTTTTGTCCTGCTTCTTGCCCTTGAGTGAAAAGAGCGGCTGCCCATCCTTCAGCACCGAGTCTTTCATCTTGTCGGTAACGATAACCGACCAGAGGGTATCCGGCTTGGTATCGTATGGGTACTGAGAGATCCACTGAAGTTTATATCTACCGGCTCAAGCTTCGCTCCCCACTTTTTGGTGTACTTCTTCATGAAAGGTTTGGAAGCGAACGTGGGCCAGTGCATTTTCTGCCTCTCCCCAGTGGCTATTGGTGTAGGCGTCCTGTTCCCATCGGGCGAAGGAGTGATGTTCGCTGACTGCAGCGGCAATAGCCGAGGCTGCGGAGGCGTGGCCGGTGGTGATAATGGTTCTGTTATGCACCTGTAAGCCGTGGGTATTGAACTGGTTGATGCTCACCGTGCTGGAACCACCGCTGATCCAGCTTCCCCCTGATGGCCGGTATTCCAGTGCCATGGTCACCTGCTGGCCGTTGGTGGCTATGCCGCTCTCGGTTCGGCGCACCTCTTTGTAACGGATATTGCCTTCGGTCTCGCTGTAAATAAATGACTCGATCCGGTCCTGCTTCAAGACCAGGTAATCATTGGTGGCGATACCGCCACTGCCGGTAATCAACATCTGCCCAAACCCATCGCTACCGATACTCAGCTCGATGGAGCCGTGGCGGGCAGGGCAGGGCAGGAAATTTGGGCATGGGTATCCTAAAATTGTGGGTTGTGAATTAAAGGATGCAGGCAATGCAAAACAGCAAAAACAATCTGTATGAAACTGACCGGTATCAGTGGATTGAACAGCAAAAAGAAAAATTCCGTAACGGCCAGTATGACCAACTGGACATTGACAACCTGTTCTGGGA
>NZ_JAHHPM010000591.1 GCF_024606345.1 Endozoicomonas sp. YOMI1 | reverse complement strand
GACTCCGCTCAGGACGAACGGAGTTTGGAGGTCAATGATAGATGGAACCCATCAAATACATTGAAACCGTGTACTAGAAGGCTGTCCGGGAATTGCATTTTCATAGCAAAAAAAGCCCCATGTAATTCAAACTATTCTTACCACTGCCATAAAACTGGCTACTGTTATCACTCCCTATTTAACGCTTTTACCGATGTAGAAAAAAACAGTTGCGTGTCAGAAATACTCAAACATCACTGACCTATTTGCTTCTTTGTGTTTGCCCTATAAGACAATGGATTAATATCTCCGTAAACAACTTTATCATGAGGTAATGATTTTGATACGGCAATCAGGCGTAAACCCGGCAGGCATGGCCATCGACCCGCAACCTGTAACAACCCCCACTACAGAACCGGAGGGTCGATGGAGAGGGTGGGAGGTGATCCAATCGGGGGCCAGTGCATTTGTTCGGTCACTGCACCCCTTCTATGATCCACTCAATAGCCAACTGCCAGTGCAGGATGTTGCGGACTCTGCTGTTGGCATTGATCTTTGGGGCGTTGTTGGCCAGACCAATAATTTCCAGCAGTTCACTGCACTGGCAGGACGGGCGATAGCAGCTTATTCCGGCCTGCCTTCAGAAATCAATAGTCTGCTGAGCTATCTTGCCAACCTGGCGGTTGTGGGCCGGTTTGCCAGCGATCAGCTGAATGCGTTCAATGCTTGCGGCGGTTCGATACCTGAGCCTGGCACACACAGGAAAAATACACCGGACGAGACTTTGGAAAACACGAAAGACAAAACCAGAAAAGCCTCACAGAAACATGATAAATCCGCCACCGCAACGCTCCGGGCTGGCCAGTTGCCAAACACGCCCCTGGCACTGGGGGCTCTGGTCGGCCTGTCCGCTGTCGGTGCGGCAGCACCATCCAGCCCTGATACTGACTCTTGGATTGATGTGCCAAATGCCGAGAAACTGGGCGAGATTTGCCATCATGATGTGAAATCATGCGGGAAAAAATATCGGCTGACCAATAATATCGACGGTAGCCGATTGTCCCAGTCCATTGGCTCTGAAAACAATCCATTCACCGGCGAGTTGTACGGTAATGGTCATACTATTGGCAACTTTTCGAAGTGCCTGGTAAAAAAACTTCAGGGCCGTATCGTCAACCTGGCCCTTAGTGATGCCAATATAAACTCAACGGATTCAGCCGGGGCAGTGGCTTGTCAAATGTTAGGCAGCGCCACGATCAGCAATATTCACGTTGAACGTGCTTACCTTGAAACCAGGGGTGAAAAAGCATACGCAGGCATTGTCGTGGGCAGAGCTACCGGAGGAACTGTTACTAACACAAATGCGGAGAACTGCAATGTGACAACCTCCGGTGAAAAGGCACACGCAGGCATTGTCGTGGGCGAAGCTAACGGAGGAACTGTTACTAAAACGACTGCGGTGAACTGCAGGGTGACAACCTCCGGTAATTATGCAGGTGCCGGTATTGGGGCGGGATCATCGTCCAATTCAAATGTTACCGACACAAAAGCAAAAAACTGCAGGGTGGAAACCTCCGGTAATTATGCAAATGCCGGTATTGGGGCGGGATTATCGTCCAATTCAAATGTTACCGACACGACAGCGGTGAACTGCACAGTGTCAACCCGCGAAGATTTTGCAGATGCCGGTATTGGGGCGGGATCATCGACCAAATCAACGGTTACCGACACGACAGCGGTGAACTGCACAGTGTCAACCCGCGAAGATTTTGCACATGCCGGTATTGGGGCGGGATCATCGACCAATTCAACGGTTACCGACACGACAGCGGTGGAATGCACAGTATTAACCATGGAAGATGATGCAAATGCCGGTATTGGGGCGGGATCATCGTCCTATTCA
>NZ_JAHHPM010000590.1 GCF_024606345.1 Endozoicomonas sp. YOMI1 | reverse complement strand
CGGCCTGTCTTTTTCGGGCAGCGGGTGGCGGGAAGCGGGCAGCGCTTACTGAAATAAGTTATTAAATGACAGTTCCTTAAAGCTTGCGCAGGATTTGGTCCGACCATTAGGTTCCTGCTCTCCTCGGCACTGATGAACCCGATTATTGTGGGTCTGTTGCTGGCAACCTTAATGTCCTTAAAAAAGCAGGAGTATTGCCGAAGGTACTTCCCGAGTGGCTTTTTCAGAATTCACAGGGGATTTACAGTGCCTTCTTTGCCTTCTTTAGATCAAGTTTGTCAGACGCTTCAAAACCTTGCCGATAATGGGAGGGTTAATGATCCAGTCCGATTGAGTGGCAGTCATCAACTGAAAATAGACATGCCAACAGGTAGCTGGCTGAGGCGAAAGGTCAAACCATTAACGCCTGAGCAAACAGACTCTATCCATGGTCAGCAGAAACAAGAAGCTGTTGATTTAATCGGTCAATATTCTACTAAACCATTGATAGCAAGAGAAATCACTGTGGGACAAGCCTTGCTGTTACTTCAGTCGCCAGTATCAGATACAGAATTTATTGAATGCGTGAATTCCGACCAGTTTAAGCTTGATACAGATGTAGGAAAAATACTATTTAAACGCTATTTGGAACAAAAAATATCAAATGAATCTGAAGTTTCGGCTGACCTTCTTGGCGAAATCAATAGCTTGATTGAAAAAATACCTCACAGTTGTGAAACCGCCAGAGCTCAGGCTGATCAGTGGTTGATCAGTCAGAAAATTAAACTTTTGGACAATACACCTGCAGGTGACAACGTTGTCAACGAAGTTCTGAGTTCACCAGATTCCCGGATGGGCAAGCCTTCATTCGAAGACCCTGAGTACTTTCAGCGTATGAGACAGGTGTTACCTGAATATTTGAAAAGGATCAATATGGTTAAAAATTTACCAGTTTCGGCGCTGGAAACATTGCAAAAGAAACTGGATGAAAGAGGAGTGCCACCGTCAGATCCACTCTACCAGAGTACGTTAGCCCATCTTTCTTCAGCATCAGGGCAAAATCCTGAAGGTAATATCAAAAAAACAATCGAAAGTTACCAAAATTATCTGAGTCTATTCGACAAAGAGAGACAAGAAATAAGTGAGTCCTTAGCAAAGGATAAGCATGAACTCAAAAATTTCGAAGAAGAAAAAAAGTCAATGAGTGATGAGGACATACAGGAGTCCTTATGGGTAGGCCATACTGGCATTCGTATTAAAAGCAATGAAAAAAGAGATCAAGTACTCAGTGAATGGAGCGATTTAATGAAAGTCGAATTGAAACGTTTAAATTGAGAGCATCAGAGAAAATCCGGCTCTGATGCTGCTGGTCAACGGCCCTATGCCTTCTTTTTCTGATAAGCCTTCACGCCAACAATAACCGCTGCAGCCACTAAACCTGCAAACAATAGATGATCCGGTTCAGTCAGCTGATGCCAGATAGCAGCCATCACGCCACCGGCAGAGTGATCTCCCGGGTGGGCCATAGCCGCCTGACTGGAGATCAGGATACTCACGCTGGCCAGTGACAGTAATTTGATTTTCATGCCTGTTTTCCTTATTTGGCGTCCAGCATGCCTTTATCGATAATGAAATCGATGATTTCCCGCACGCCTTCGTCCGCCTTCAGGTTGGTGAAGAAAAATGGCCGGTCTCCCCGCTTTTTTCTGGCATCCCGATCCATAACTTCCAGAGAGGCTCCAACATGAGGGGCCAGGTCTGTTTTATTGATGATCAACAGGTCGGAGCGGGTAATGCCGGGCCACCTTTGCGTGGGATTTTGTCGCCGGCAGAAACGTCGATGACATAGAGGGTCAGGTCAGACAGTTCCGGGCTGAAAGTAGCACTCAGGTTATCGCCACCAGACTCTACCAGAACCAGCTCAAGCCCGGGATGACGCTGGCACAGTTCATCAACCGCCGCCAGGTTCATGGAGGCGTCTTCACGAATGGCGGTGTGTGGGCAGCCGCCGGTTTCTACACCGATGATCCGGTCTTCGTCCAGCGCTTCATTGCGCATCAGAAATTGGGCGTCTTCTTTCGTATAAAAACCGTTGGTGACCACGGCCAGATTGTAATGGTCGCGCATGGCGGCACAGAGTTTGGTCAGCAGTGCGGTCTTACCGGAGCCTACCGGGCCACCGACACCGACACGGAGGGTTTGTGGAGTTCTTTTCAGGGGCTGGCTAAGGTGTTGCGGGCATCATTAAAAACCCTGTTTTGAGCCCGGCCTGCCGATGCAACTGCAGAATAATATTCCGGAGTTGGTCAGTCAGGCCCATAACAAACA
>NZ_JAHHPM010000589.1 GCF_024606345.1 Endozoicomonas sp. YOMI1 | reverse complement strand
TGCTGGCCGCAAAAGCACAAGCGGCCTGTCTTTTTCGGGCAGCGGGTGGCGGGAAACGGGCAGCGCTTACTGAAATGTCGAAGTTATTAAATGACAGTTCCTTATGGAGCAGTGATGAATTCTGAACAGCAGGAGCAGGGCAGTGAGCCCACGGAACAACCCAGTGAGCGGCAGAAAAAGAAAGCACTGCAAGAGGGACAGGTTTCACGGTCAAGAGATTTGATGATTGCCATGCAGTCTCTGGCCATTTTTTTACTGCTTGGCCATTCCCGTTATTTTGATCAGATCGACACCGTTATAGCCATGCTGGCACAGGTTGACACACCATTGAATGATGCCTCCGGAGCCCACGCATCAATCATGGACAGTGTGCAGACGGCATTTTCCGTATTTCCGGCGGTCATGATCACCATGTCCCTGGTTATTGTATTCAGTGTCACCGCTGGCGCCCTGATTTCCGGCCCCTTTATCTTCAGTGTGACCATCGTGGCACCAAAAGCCCGGCGGATAAATCCGGTGGCAGGGTTGAAACGGATCTGTTCTGTTCAGGGGCTGGCTGAGGTGGTGCGGGCATCAGTAAAAACCCTGTTATTAGCCCTGGCGCTTTTTTTGATCATGCGTTACCGACTGCCAGAAATCATGGCACTGCGTACCTACCCTGTGCCGATGGCCGCAACCCGGGCATTAACGTTGTTATTGTCCACCGGGCTGGGATTATCCTGTGTACTTATGGTCATTGCCGCTGGTGATGTTGTCTGGCAAAAACACCGCCTTCGGAAACAACAGCTTCTTACACGACAACAAGTCAAAGACAATCTGAAGAACGAAGACGGGTCACCACAAACCCGACAACGGATTCGACAGGCTCGGCAAAAACTGGCCGCAGTGACACGCAGGAAAATGCTCGATGCTATCCCCGATGCAGATCTTGTGCTGACCAATCCGGGCCATTTTGCGGTGGTATTGAAATACCAGCCGGACAGCTATCGGGCTCCGGTGCTGGTGGCCCGGGGGGTTGATCATATGGCGGAACTGATTATCAGTATCGGGCGCTCGGCGGGCAAGCCGGTACTGATTCAGCCCATGCTGACCCGAGCCCTGTATTATCATACTGACATTGATCAGGAAATTGCCCCGGATTTGTATCAGGCGGTGGCAAAAATCATGGTCTACCTTTATCAACTTGATCGTTATCGCACTCACCAAAGTACCTTCTGTCCCAGCTCACCCAATATACAGATACCTGAAAAATATCAGCACTCTTCAAGCACAGGAAATCCGTAATGAGCAGTACCGGCTTGCTCCTGCCGACCTCTTCAAAGGCTTCCTTATTGGCCACACCGCTGCTATTGCTGGTGGTTCTGGCCATGCTAATGTTGCCCATTCCCCCATTTCTGCTGGATTTCCTGTTCAGTTTTAATATCACCCTGTCGTTGATTCTGCTGATTCTTACCATTTACATTAACCGCCCCCTGGATTTTTCGCTGTTCCCGACCCTGTTGCTGGTCGCCACTCTGCTGCGGCTGGCCCTGAATATTGCTTCGACACGGGTGGTGCTGATCAATGGTCATAATGGACCCTATGCGGCAGGCAAGGTGATTGAAGCATTTGGCAGCGTGGTGATTGCCGGTAATTATTTTGTTGGTTTACTGGTTTTCCTGATTCTGGTGATCGTCAACTTTGTGGTGATTACCAAAGGGGGCAGTCGTATATCGGAAGTGACTGCCCGTTTTGTGCTTGATTCGATGCCAGGCAAGCAAATGGCCATTGATGCGGATCTGAACTCCGGTGTGATTGACCACAATGAGGCCAGGGTGAAACGGGAAGATATTACCCGTGAAGCTGATTTTTACGGGGCTATGGACGGTGCCAGCAAATTTGTCCGTGGTGATGCCATTGCCGGGTTGATGATTTTGCTTATCAATATTCTGGGCGGTGTGAGTATTGGCGTCTGGCAATATGACATGAGTGGTACCGAAGCCGTACAGCTTTATGGGCTGATGACTATTGGTGACGGGCTGGTGGCCCAGATCCCTTCCCTGCTGCTATCCACCGCGGCCGCCATTATGGTTACCCGTATATCCGGGGCTGTGGACATGAACCAGCAGGTTCGACAGGAAATTATCGGACAACCTCGGGCGTTGATGGTCGCTGCTGCTGTATTGGTTGTGATTGGTCTGGTACCGGGTATGCCTCATGTGGCCTTTGTTATACCGGGCTTACTGATGATGTTGTATATCTATCGACGTATATCCTTGGAAAGAATTACTGAACGGAAAAATGCACTGGCTGGCAAAGGTGATGAAAGTAGCCTGGCATCAAAGGAGCGACTCACATGGCAAGATATATCGGTCGTTGATCCCATTGGCCTGAATATTGGCTATCGTGTGATATCACTGCTGAGTCAGAACCCTGCGAATCATGGAGTCAGTCATGTAACCAGTGGTGAGCTGGCCAGTCAGATCAGGCACCTGAGACGGGAATTGTCGGAAAAATACGGCTTTCTGATACCCATGATTCATATACGCGATAACCTGAATCTGGACCCGGACAGTTATTCTATTCAGCTGCATAACGTTGCCGTTGACCATTTTAAACTGCACCTGGATCAACTACTGGCCATTGCCATGGAGAATGCCCGGCCTCTGCCCTTTGATCCTCCGGTCAAAGACCCCTGTTATGGGTTGACGTCTTACTGGATTCCAGTGACTGAACGGGAGGCATCATTGCAGGTCGGCTATACCGTGGTTGATTGTTCCACCGTGATTACCACCCATGTCGGCAGGATGATCGAAAATCATATCGACGATCTCTTCGGGTTCGAAGAGACTCAGGGGTGGCTGACTCATCTTCGACAAATCTCACCGAAGCTATGCGACGAACTGGTTCCGGATAAACTGCCGCCGGGCCTATTGATGCAAGTTCTCAAACGACTACTGGCTGATAATATTTCCATTGCTGACAGCCCACGCATTGCCGCCACATTACTGGCTGCTCCGGGGCCACAAACTGCAGAACCACAAAAGGATATTCCGGGGCTACTGAGGCTGGTTCGTATCACCTTACGACGACAGATTATCGACCCACTGATCAATCATCAGTCACTGCCGGAACAGCTTTCTGTGTTTACCCTGTCGCACGAACTGGAAAAAATGTTGCTGATGGCCAGAGAACAGGGCAGACGGGATCCACAGTTTTCAGAAGAGTCTTTCGTTATCGAGCCCGGCCTGTCGATGCAACTGCAGAATAATATTCCGGAGTTGGTCAGTCAGGCCCATAACAAACA
>NZ_JAHHPM010000588.1 GCF_024606345.1 Endozoicomonas sp. YOMI1 | reverse complement strand
CCAGTTTCATCAGACCGTCCTCATACCTGCATTTTTCAGGGCATTCAGCAGTTTGATTTCATCTTTTGAATCAATCCCCACATTGATCGCACCGCCCGGATATTCGAGCCGGATAATACGCTGGGGGGATTCTGAAGCAGTGCGGGGGGCTGGTGCTGTCGTGTTTACCTGGCTCTCTTGAAGGGCTTTGGCTTTTTCATTATTAGCCTGCCGCAAACGCTCGTTGTAAATCTGCTCGCTGATCCGCAGGGCAGAGGTAATATTCTTGACTGCCTCCTGATCCCCTTTGGCAATAGCCTCCGCCTGCTGTGCCTTCAGATCGTCACGTTGGTTTTGATAACGGCGCTGCTCAATATCAGACTGCCTGCCCTGCAATTCATCCAGTTCATCTTGAAGGCTGTTGAGGGTATTACGGGAACTGTCGCCCAAGCTGGCCATGTTTGCTCTGCCGAGCGAATGGCGTTGTTGAGCCGATCCAAGTCCTGATTATTCAGGAGACTCATTGTATTAGCAGCTCGCTCGCCCTGACGGATAAAGCTTCTCGCTGTGGAGCCACCGATCTCATAGCTCTCTAATAGTTCTTCGAGGGCGATCTTCTGCTCCAAGTACTGACTTTTGACATAGGCAGCATTTTTCGCAGTCTCATTCATCCAGCTGCTGTTGGCGGTTATATTCAGTATTCGCCTTTTTTACGTCTTTCCGGGCTTTTGCCATGGCCGCTTGCATGGCCTTGGTAGGCGTGTTGGTCTTCCCCATTTCCCGGCCAAGCCTGGCGATCTTATCTTCAGCCTCACGGAATGCACGACCGGCATCGTGGGTAGCCTTGGCCTGCTTTTTAAAAGACGAAAGAAGCTTATTCTGGTTTTACAGTTCCTCTAATTGGCCTTTAAGCTTATTCGCCTCTTGCCGGAATGCATACAGGGAAGCCGAGGATTTATTAACGTCCCTGGACAGCAAATCCTTTGCTTTCAGGACTAAGCGAATCGCGGATTGTTTGATATTGGCCATAGTATTCTATCTAAAAAAAGCCCCTGCTCTTAAAAGGAGTCAGGGGCAGGGGCTAAATTGCAGCAAGCAAACGGTGGGTTACTGCGCCAGATCAATCTGCATAAAGGAACTCAGACCGGAGCCCTCAATGGTACTGTCTGCCAGTACATCCAGTTCCAGTGCGATAGCGGCAAAGTCGTCCGAAATA
>NZ_JAHHPM010000587.1 GCF_024606345.1 Endozoicomonas sp. YOMI1 | reverse complement strand
ATTCAGATGTTGATGCTGATATTGATGCGGATTCAGATGTTGATGCTGATATTGAGATTGCGCCAATTATTGAACCAGCTGCGCTTGAATTAATTGACTTTGTCCGCCTAAGCAATTCTGAAGAACTGGCTGGCTGAATCATATGACTGGTTTGATCCTGGCTACCCTGTGCAAGCGTCGTCTTCCCTGTCTTTTTATTATTAGCCACTTGACGTGAGTGAAACACTCTGGCTGGTTTAGCACGATCATGAGGAGGTTTTTTATCATCATCAGGAATTTTTTTATCATCATCATCATGAAGATTTTTTTTATCAGGAAATTTTTTATCATCATCATTAGGAAATTTTTGATCAGGCAGAAAACCTGGATTAGTTGGTTTAACTGGAAATCGAAGATGCATCGCTTGATTAACCCGTCAGTTGACTTCTATTAATTTTAGATCGAGTAGAAAAATATCCAACTTTACAAAATTTGCAAATATCCGAGAGAAAAAATTATACGGTCCAGGGGTGGCAAACAAGGATTGTTGATTATTGCCGTCTATAGTATTTCATAGCTGCACATCGCCAGGCAGAACTGCCCAACTTCCCGGGTGCTCAGTAACTTTCAAAAAACCAGGCCTCCTTTTTTTAAAAGCTGATTCCTAGACAGCCTAATAGACAAAACAACTGTATTTATATACAGCTCAAAGACCCAATACAGGAGGAAGCCCATGTCCATTAACCCCATGTGACGAGTTGACCGGGACGGAAGCATGTTTACTGATAAGAAAGCCGCGGAAGAACACGGCAGTCTATTCTCGGACAGCCCCCCCGGACCGACAGTTTGTTGCTCATGGTTTCCATCGTTAAACCGGCGTCTGGGCAAACTCCTCCACTTCGGTTTGCAGCCGCGCCGCTATTTCCGCCTGTCGTTGTCCGGCAGGTACTGCCTTGCCATTCAGTGACCCCAAACTACCCAGCGCCACCTGGGTAATGATCTCTTCTTGCAGGTCACTGTCCAGGTTGTGGTTGATAAAATACTGTGGCAACTGGTCGGCGACTTCCGCCTTTATGGTTTTATAAGCACTGAGCATGTCGGTTATTGTACCCGGGTCGTACTGGTGCTGCTGGAACACTGGCGGCTGTGCGCACTCTGCTGCCTCCTGGCAGGATCGCTGGCTGGCATTGTCCCGGGTTGGCAGCAGGTCAATAATGTGTGCCACCAGTTGTTGCGCCTCGTCGTATTGACTGGTCACCTTGCCAGCACTGACCATCGACATCAGCTTCAGGCGGTTCATCGCCTCTTCCTGGACCCCCATCTTGCTGTCGTACAGGATGGTGAAGCGCTGCCAGGCACTCTGGCTGTCTCTGGGAGCCGGATCATCCCACTGGGGTTCCAGTCCAAAACAGTCGGGCATCCTTGTCAGTGACTGGATGGCCTGTTGCTGTTGCTGATCCGACAGCGCGAAGAATGATGCCCGGGCCGAACCATAATCACCCGCTTCCAGCTG
>NZ_JAHHPM010000586.1 GCF_024606345.1 Endozoicomonas sp. YOMI1 | reverse complement strand
GGTGGACAGGCAGATATTGCGCGAAAGGCAAAAAGCTTTCTGGCTGACGCCGCTTCCCCGCTGTTGATCGATGAGGCCTTGCCACTGTTCAGAAGTGCGGCGGTTTGGTTGTTTTTGATTCACGGCTCGCTCCTGTTTTTGAAACAGGTGTTAGCGTGGCAGACAGATGATGGGTTTTGAAGACGTCCTTAAATAAGCGCTTACGCTCTAGCATAGAAGCTAAGAAATATCCGTTTTCAATATTTACACTACTTATGAACTAATTCTCCCTGTATAAAAACACAGTATCACTCAGGACTTATGCCACACTTTTTCAGGTTTCTGATTCAGAACTCTTTCTGCTATTTTTAATAGAAATCTGACCATTTAGCGTCCAGAAATCATAAATCACACCAAGGCCAAAAAAGCCAAAGTATATTATCGATAACTTTACTATGAGTGTCGTTCATTGTTATTACCTGAACCGCAATTACGCTACCGCCCCTCTTTTTCCATTTTTTAGAGTATTATGGCAATTCTGCGTTGCACGACAATTTATATATAGTTGTATAAAGGTAAAATAGTACCATAGAACTGATCATTGACGTATTTTTTTTACTCTTGTTTTTACCGCTGCTCCTATTTATCAATGGACCTGTCTGGATTGATTGGATGGTATTGTTGTGAGGCTGAAGAACAATTGGTTGATATTTAACCAGCCATTCTCACCCCGCCTGCCTAAAAGGCTAGCTTTAGCTCCTAACCGTTTATCCACAATCTTTTCCACACAAACTCCGGATAACTGAAAAGGGGATAATAATCCCACAATCATGTACTGCAACGGGTTATAACGAGCTACTGACAGCATAAACACAACCTGTCAACAACTTATCCACTGACTGCTGGATAATACTGACTGGGAATCAGCAAGCTGAAAGGACGTTCAAAGCTTTGGAGAATGACCGTTATTGACCACGCCACTGCCGTCCAGCAATTCATTTAGCGGAAGGATGGTTATGGGCAAACCAGACTGACCGGACATTGGCTTCTTTGGTGAAAGCAATGCGCTGGTCTGCGTCCATTTTTTCCTGGCGTTGGCGTACCAGTACTGGCTGGTTGAAGTTATCCACAACCTCTGGTTTCAGGCCAAAGGCTTCAGCGTTCTGCTTCAGGTGCTCCCGGTAGGCTTTCGCCCGTTCGGGGTGGTTTCGATAGGCTTTGCGGATTGCTGAAAAACGACGGTTGCCGCTTTCAACTACACGATTGGCCAATGCCTCTTTCATAAAGGTCGGCGTAATACCACGGCCACTTTTTCGGGCTTTCATCTCCAACCGGCGCTGACTCTCAATCAGCTTGCGAACACAACGCTTCTTGCTTTCATCCCCACGATGCCAGTTAAGCGAGCGGAGTTCCAGCACTGCGCAGGGGAATGGTTCGACCTCGGCAAAACCCACCGGCGTCCACCCTAACGGATGCCAGGCGACCGTTGCCGTTTCAATCCCTGAAAATAACGACAGGTATTTTATGGGTTCCCTCCCACGTTCTACGCAAAGTTAATAATCCGTTCCACCAGATGCTCTACTTTCTGGCGACGCCAGCCTCGCTCCGGATGCAATACAAACTCCAGCAACACATCCACCGCTGTTGAATACAACCGTTCAAGCGCCTCCTGACTCATGCTGGAAAACTTCATTTCATTTATCCTCACGGGCCTCCACCATTGAAATCAGGTCTCCCTTTAGGCACATATTGGAAAAGCCTTACATTGCACGTTGAAGGTAAAGAATATTTGTACTAAAGTTACTGTAATAAAAGTTACAGTAATAAATTTACGATGAAGTTTTACAATCGGGAAACAGAGCTTAACCACTTGCAAAACTGGAGCAATAAGGCAGCCACTGGCGGAGCAATAATGACGATTGTCATAGGCCGCAGGAGAGTGGGAAAAACCGCTTTATTGAACCAGGCTTTCCCCCGGGGAGGTGAGCATCGGTCCCTCTATCTGTTTGTTTCGAGAAAGCAGGAACGCCTGCTCTGTGAGGAGTTTGTTGAGCAAATACGCGCTTTGTTAAACGTTCCCATTTTCGGCAATCCGTCCTCACTCAGGGAAGTGATGGAAATATTGCTGCAATACAGCTGTACCGAACCATTATCCCTTATCCTGGATGAGTTTCAGGATATTCAGCGCGTCAATCCCGCTTTTTTTTCAGAACTCCAGCATCTCTGGGATCAGTACAAAGATAAAAGCCAGATGCATCTGATTTGCTGTGGTTCACTTTACAGCCTGATGACGCATTTGTTCCAGAACAGTAAAGAACCACTGTTTGGTCGTGCTGACAACCGGATTAATCTGCAACCTTTGAGAACCCAATTCATTGCTGAACTCCTCCATGATCAAAAAAGATTCAGCCCGGAGACCCTGTTGCAATGGTACATGCTCAGCGGCGGTGTCCCAAAATACCTGGAGTGGCTGGTCAATACCGATGCCCATGAAAACATCTGGCAGACACTGGTCAGTGAACACAGCTTACTGATTGAAGAGGGTCACTACCGGCTGGCCGAAGAGTTCGGTCCGGAGCATGGCACGTATTTTTCCATACTGTCGGCCATCGCTGCAGGCCACACCAGCCGCCCAGCCATAGAGTCACTGTTGGAAATATCCGTCGGACCACAACTGGATCGATTGGAAAAAGAGTTTGAAATTATTGAACGACATCGACCCGTGCTATCCAAACCGGGTACACGACTGGTGAAGTACAGAATGGTGGATGCATTTCTGGCATTCTGGTTTCGCTTTATATATCGCCATCGCAGCGCCATAGAAATAGGCAACTATAGCTTTATTCATCAGGTGATTGAACGGGATTACCCCACCTGGAGCGGGCATTGGCTGGAACAGATGCACCGTGAGCACATCGCTGCCAGTGGGCAATACAATATTGTCGGCAGCTACTGGGAGCGGGGAAACCAGAACGAGATCGATATTGTTGCCATCAACGAACTGGAAAAAATTGCATTAATTGCAGAAGTAAAACGCAATCCGGCCAATATCCGGTTATCCCGCCTGCAGGAAAAAGCGGAAAAACTTCGTAAGCAGCTGAAAGGGTTCGATGTGCGGTTTGAAGGGTTTTCGCTGGAAGATTTTAGCGATTAAATAATAAAAAAGACGACATTATTCTGGACTTGCATAATCGTCTGGCATTCGAGCTGGTATCCCGCTACGACGTGATATTTTTGCCCGCCTTTACCACAAAAGGCATGGTCAC
>NZ_JAHHPM010000585.1 GCF_024606345.1 Endozoicomonas sp. YOMI1 | reverse complement strand
GCCAGGCACCCTTCGACTCCGCTCAGGGTGAACGGAGAGTGAGTTCTAAATGTCGAAATTATTTAAGTACTAACTTTCAGGATTAATCGCCGACGCCTGCAATCAAGAGGTTCATTATGAATGTTTCGCAAATTTCACAACAACAAACGACAGTGATTGATTTTATTTCCTCCACTGGCCAGCAAAAAGTACTTACTTCCCTGGCCGGAACAGAAACCGTCAGAGCCATCCGGGCTGAGGCTCTAACAAGCTTGTCCTATTATCAGTGTACTGTCTGCAAAGAGCTACACAGCAAGCCTCTGCAAACAAGGTGCTGTGAGGCAATCCTGTGTGCCTTATGCTACAACCAGCTGGGAACCCTGGAAAAGTGCCCAAATGACGGAAAAGCGTTTACCAACCCGAGTGTCGACCTGAAACCGATGGGTAGAGCAGTGAACAACCAGATAGAACACCTGTTGGGACACTTTACTCATATCGAGGCAACCGGCATCGATTTCATAAAAGGCGAGGCGCAACGGATTGCATTGGCAGCTCTGGAAGGCCAGCCCGCCAGCGGCACAGCAATACCTGAACCCTCCTGTCCGGTGAGTTCTGTGCCAGGCTTAAACTCTGGAACCATGGTTGGAATTCATGAACGTGCCGCCAATTATCAAGTCCGGGAGATTGCGCTTGGTCTAATTAAGAGTATTGATATTCGTACCTGCCAGGGCAACATTGTGCTTACCGAACAAGCTCCACAACGCCAGGATGCAGTGTCAGTTATTGCATCCACAGACCCCGAGCTTCTGTTTGGGAGCTACCTTCTAATTGCCCCTCGCGGCAATAATAATGATCATGATGTTACTGTAAAATTACCAAAGGCATTTGCTCAGCCTCTTGAAATCCGTAGCGATACGGGGGATGTCACCACTGGTAATGGCTATTGGATCAAACATGGGGGATTAATCTCAACGCAGACGGGGAATATCCGTATCGCAGTTGATAGCTCACGGGTAAAGGATGAAATAGTGGGTCCTGATTCTGATGTGACTGTTTCCAACCATGACGAACTTCCCGGACATCAAACCAAGCTATTCTTAAGAGCCATGGCTGGCAAAATAAATGTAACTTACTAAACAGGCTGTGTTCGCAGAACGATGGAATCGTGTTCACAATCAAGCCTGAGAAACCGTCTGAGAAGTGGTTTTTACTGGCAGAATCAGACCAGATTACCCGGGGTTGACCAGCTGGAAGTCTCGGGAAACTGAGCCTGAAACTCTTCACGCTGAAGAATATTCTCCATATAAAACTCAAAGACCTCCGGATCTGGCTGCTGTGTAGCGTGATGTAGCAGGCTGCTCTGATTGTTTGTGCGGTGCATCAGATAGTCGTTGCAGTAAACTTTGCGATATTCATGACTGAGATAGTCACAAAGCTCGGACACTACATCAAGGTTGCTCTTGGCAGCAGCCAGGCTTAGATGCTGGGATCAAACCAGTCGAATGAGACAGGGAGGCAGGCCTCCCTTACGGTTTTCAACCTGACGTTGATAATAGAACTCGATGCTCAATCTCCGGTAGGCGTTCTTACAGGCTTAAAGTAACTGTAAAACGTCAGTGATCTGCCATTGCGAATAAAGCTGCTCAGATAGCCCGATTTAAATACAGGGTAGACTGCCGCCTTGCCAGTAATATACCAGACGGCCATTGACGCTTTTGCGGCCAAATACAGCGGCAGAGTTTCACCGGTTGCCAGGAAATCCATAGAACCTGCCGGCTTATTGATTACAACATCCTCTATGGTTGTCAGTCCGACGGTACTGAGTGCCAGCAGTGGAATACGGTCCTGTTCTGTCATCCCTCCGGTAGTTACCGCATCAGCATAGGCTTGATCACTCAGCTGTCCCAGCTGGTCCAGGGTGATACTGCCCAGACAGGCCATATTACTGCCACGTCCCACCGATACAAAATGACCAACCTGGCAGTTATTCAACATAGCCTGATAGTTTTCCTCCGGGGAAGCATTTTGAGTGGAATGGATCAGACGGTTTTTGATGCCTTCTTCAACCTGGTGAACGGAGTATCTGGGTAGCCATTTGCCAAAAGGCTGGATGAGCTTCAGGACGAAAGTAGAAGCGTCCATACCCCTCTCGCCATCAGGGCCAATGGTTCCTTCGCCAAAGGCAAAGTAGCGGTTCTCATTGTGTTCCGGCGCAACATATTCTGACGGGTATTTTAACAGGGTATTACTCAGCTGATTCAGGTAGTTCTGGTAACTCAAAGGAAGTGGAACTTTTTTAACCTGATTATCCAGTTTTCCCGCAGGATCAACCGATAATTCCATGGGCAACAGTTGGGCAGAATATAGTCGTAACATTGTCGCTTCGATCTGCCGGGATGCCGGTGGTTGATGATTTCGTGCAGCGAAAAAATATTGGCCACTCAGGCTGTAAACCGGTGTGTCTAAAGGTAACCGCTGGTTTATGTCCGGAATTCTGACACGGCTGGTGACGGTAAGTTTCAGTTGGTTTTCAGAATCCTGGGATGAAACGGGAATTTCACCCACCAGAGATTGATCGACAAAGGCGATATGTCTTGCCTTGGTGAACTTGAGGCCAAACTCTGGGCGCCACAGGGCTACCCAGCTATCTTCGGCTGACTCCAGACCTGCTGAGTCAATAGTCGTTAACTGACCAAGTACAAAAACCGGGGTATTTCTCAGGATAAGCGTACTTGATGATTTCTGGTTAGCCGCAACATTGGAAGCCTGAGCCAGATTATTGGTAAAAAATACATCACTGGGGAAAAATTGCGCATCAGCATCAACGACGGTTATGGCACGGGCTTCGGGATGAAACCTCTGAAGGTATTCCGTCTGCTCAATCCGGTTTAACAGCTGCTGGCGTTCATCTTCGGTAATCAGATGGCCAGAGGCATCAAAATTATTGCTGATAGCGCCATTAACCACTCTGGCAGCCGTCTGAGTGATGGAGCCGTATTGCCGTTGGTAAGAGGCAAGGGCTTCGTCCACTTTCTGTTTATCCCAGGGAGCGAGCAGCCACTCCAGCAGATTGTTGTCGCTGATTTCCCATCGGACCGTTGTATCCCGGGAATTGATTCCCTGCATTTCTGCGATGGTATGGACATTCTGAAGTCCTTTATAAACGGCCCCTTGTTTGTCAGCTTCAGGATAAGCTGCGGCAAGTGCGCTTATCCCGCAAAGGAGAGTGAAAACCAAACATCTTGTTATTGCCATCTGTACTTCCTCAGTGAATCCAGCATTTCATTAAGCCTCAGATAATATAGACAGATAATTGGAGAAAGAGTTGCAAATGGCACGGGGAAAGTTACTGCTCCCGGGGATATGGGGATGTAGAGCAGTAATTTGATGTTTATCCTGCGAGGGCTCCGGACGTTCCCCGGAATCAGTACGCTGGCTTGAACAAAAGAGTATGATATTTGAACGCTGGCATTATTAAATGCAGTTGCCAAAACAACCTCATAGGCCTCTGGTTTAGACGGTGGTAAAGGCAGTGGCTGTGCATTGGAACTTGCTAACGGAATCATAGTTAAATCTGTAAATTAGATTTGATAACACCGCTTTCAGGCTGGCAGCAGCGATGAGTTCCATCGCCCATTGTTATTATTCAGATACAAACCTTCCGATCAAAATAGCGAGAAATCATTACCGGCTTGATCGTCAGACCCATTGGCAAACAGTTAGTTCCCGCCTGTCGAAACATTTTTCCAATGATCAAATCGGGTCTTATAAACAGCGGGGATAGCCAGTTTGCCTGAAAATATTGCGAAATTACTGTTATCCCTGTTACTGCCGGAAAATTGTTAAAAAAATTGTCGGTAAGAAAAGTTCATTACTACAGAACCTGACCATAAATCGTGGTTATAGGATTTTGGAAATGAACTAACTTTATTGTTAATTGTCTATTTGGTGAAAAGAAACTTCTGATGTACATTCCTGATCTGGAATCGTTATGTTTCCTTCGGTGCCTGTATTTAATCAAAAGCCAGATTAATTGGGTACAATGCTGGGAGCTGCTATCCAATTCGTCAGAATATTTGACTTCATTACACATAACAGAGCTTACGTACAAATTTACCACAGGAATAACAGACCATAGTCAGTAAGGTTTATTAATGGATACGTCAATTGCACTACCAGCGTCGAAGTCTTCTGCTCTTGAATGTGAGTTTTGTTTACAACCAAAGAGCAATGACCCGAAGTTTTTCTGCCATCGTGAAATCAAGCAATACCCTGAATGCCGTGCTGAGAATTTGGTGCCTTCAGGCCAGATGAACAAAGGCTTCCTGCTGAAATATATTATTGAACCGTTGTCCAGGATTGAAATCTTTGCACGTGCTATGCGATCCCTTTCCGGATTGCCGAATTCAATGCCCGCCAGTGTTACTTTCAGTGATCAGGGGAGAAACCAGGCAAGTTCGGATAATGCCGTTACTGCCCGACCCATTGGCGATGAAGAGATGATAACCAGTCAGGAATATCTAAAATTCTTATCTGAAATTGCGCCTGGCCGAGAGTCTGATAGCCATCTGGATAAGCCACTTTCTGACTGGCGTGGCGTTAATGCAAAGAATATGTCAGATGCCATTATAAAGGCCTGCCAATCAGATCAACCATCAGAGCCAGGGAGAGGGTGTATTACCGAACAAGGTATTTTTGAGCAGTCGTTGCAAGCCCGAGATTTTCAACACAATAAGATACCCGTTTCGGTAAAGGCTGAATATCACTTAAAGGGGGTTACGGCAACCCATGGAATTAAAGGAGAGGGAGATAAGCAAACGGTAACCACAAGGTTTATCGATATGCTTGGGTCATCTGATGAATTCTGCCTGCTGCAAACCAATACCCAACATGCACTGGGTGCCGGGGCCAGTGGTATCAATCCGAAAGACGGTCCTTTGGCTAATACTTACCTGGGGAAAAATGGCCAGCCTAAAATTCCAGGTGGTTCTACCTCTGGTGGTTCTGTCGCGGTCAGCAGTGGTCTGCTGCCCCTGTCCATCGGCAGTGATGGCGGTGGTTCCACCCGTATACCCGCTGCAGCAACGGGCATTGTCGGGGTGAAAAGTGGCAAGGAGGAGCATCGTCAGAATCCGTTTTTTGATCAGGCAGGGGGGGCCTATGGAAATGACCCGCAGTCAATGGTACAGCCAGGATTTGAAGCGACTAAAATTGGTGATATCGCACAGGCATGCTTGGCGTCGAGCAGAGTCAGACCGGATAAACGCTGTTTTGACTACCATAAACTGGGTGTAGCGATTGATCTGGATGCCATGGGCATTGCCAATCCGGCCGTTACGGAAAAATGCCAACAGGCTATTGGCTGCTGGCAGAGTAAATATGGAAAGTCCAGAAATGTGCAGGAAGTCCATCTTATGGATCTTGAGAACTCTCCCGGGAATGCCAGGTCACTGGCCCTGTCTCATGTGGTTCTGTTTGGCTCTGAAGAACTACAAACCTTTGATTCAACCGCGTTGTCGGATGATCAACGGCAACACGCTGATCCGGAACTGAAGCTGAATATGAATCTGGCCAGATCTTTTACTGATCGGATGAAGCACATCGCCAGAGAAAACCGTGATCAATTCAAACAGCACCTTAAATCACTTAAAGATCGAGGCGTTGATGTTATCCTGATGCCTACGATTCCTGAAGTGAGCAGAGATATTATCACGGGTGAAAAACAATGCGGGATGGCTGACTTGCGTGGTTCACTGCAGCTGAGTCAGCTGACCTGTCTGGCTAACTTGCTTGATGTGCCAGCAATTACCCTGCCTGTTGGCCATGATAAAATTCATGGTATGCCCGTTGGGCTGACCCTGATGAGTACTTCGGAAGATGACTGCAATCTTTACCATCTTATGCCATTGGCAAAAGAAATTGAGAATGTAACCCGGGAGAATGATGCGCTGAGAATGAAAAAACCCGACATCTATTTTGGTGACTATCTGCACCAGGAAAGATAGCGTTTGTTTTTATACTGGCTCGCCTTGCACCTCCCACGGTTCTCCGTGGGAACGCACAACCCAAACTCGCCGTCAATGCAAAATACACATTAAAAACTGCGGCAATGTAGGGTTTATTTTCTTTTCAACAGAACCAGAACAGAACCGGTTCCACCTTTAGAAGGAGGGGCAGAACAAAATGCCAGAACATCAGGTATCTGTTTTAACCAGTGATTGGTATGACTCTTTAACGTCGATTGCCGTTCTCTGCTGCGGTGAGACTTACCATGGATGATGCGTACACAGGTCAGTCCACGGTAGCGGGAAACCTGGATGAACTCATGGATAAGCTCTCTGGCTTCATCAATCTTATAGCCATGTAGATCCACTTGAAACTGAACCGGGATCATTCCCTGACGCAGTTGCCTGAGTCTTGTCGTCTGGATTCCAGGTCGAGAGAATTCAATAAACTGTTCAGGGTCGACAGGCTCAATCCAGGCGTCAGAGAGTGCAGCTCCAGAAGATGGCTTGTCCAGCTCGGCAGCCTTGCGGCGAGCTCTTAGAGTGCTTTCCGGAAGATCTGAATTCGTTTTGCGACTGCTGCCAGAATGTGTCTTGTTGCCTTTTTTGCCGCCCAATGGTCGTACATTCCTCATGGCTTCCTGAAAGCTTTGTTCGTCATCTCGCTCTGACATAAAAATGGCTACTTATAACTGAATGGGTTGTACGGCGGTTAGCGGTGGCTGAGGAGGTATTGTACTGGTAGTGCAACTATCATCAAACCACTTGAGAGTGCTTTTTTCTTACCCTGAAATAAATAATCATGATGATATTATATCCCGCCATGACTTTTCTTCAAAAACAGACCGATTTACCTGACACCAGTCATACTTAAGCCTCAACTTCGTTTAGTGGATTCAGTAACTTGCCAGAAAAATGAACCGTTGTGCCTGTTATCCCGGTTTGAGAACTGGGAATCAGGAGCTCTGCTGAGTCTTTGTTCTTCCTGAACGGGCTCAGCAGTATTGCTGTTTGATAAGAAGTATCTATAGGGGTGGCAATTATTACCGTTACTAGGCGGGGGGAATTCATTAGCAAAATGAGGTTGAGACGGTATTGCGTAATTGAATGTCCTGAATGCGGGTTCTTGATAGAGTGTCAGTAAACTTCTTCCAGGGGTATTGTGAGGCGACCCTGAAGGGGTGACAGTTTTCGCCTCAAACGAGCGATTTACTAGTGCGTTGTAATAGTGTCTTTTTTCATGTTTTTTTAGAATTTAATATTTAAGACTATCTCTTTTTATGAAAAGCAGACCTGACACTATCCCCATAAAGGAACCCAGAATCCCCAGCGAAGTAAGGAGCGTCGGAGTGTAAAGGGTAAAGGCGTGATGTTTGTCTCTCTTCTTCCAGAAAATGGAAAGGCCAAGAACGACAAATAAAACGACAAGAAAAATATCCGTAAGCAGTGGTGCTCCGGCAGCGCTGATGGTTTTTTCTATGGGTGCGGATAACACGATTGTCGTATCTCCTTAACGGCAGATTTCTGAAACAAGTGGAAAAACAGGCTGAAAATGAAAAGCCAATAAAAGTGGTAATAATGTACCAAAAAAAGGTTGACTGTATTCGGGAACAGTGAAAATTTCCGTTACTGATACGGTGAGAATGGGGGGCTTTTAAGGGGCAAAGGCCTGAAATTTCGGGTTTTGCTGGCTTGTTACATCGTTTCATTGAGTTTGATACTTCGTCCTCCGTTCGCACTGAACTCGTCGAAGTGCGGTGGCAACTTCCTTCGAGAAGCTTCAGAATCAACCAGAAAAAACAATGCTTTTGGAGTCCGGCTCCGAAATTAGTCCAGATTTATTCCTTTTAGTCTATAGTTATTCTGGTGTTATCCGGTATTTAATCTACACTTATCCCCATAAAATGAAATAAGTGTGGATTAAATGGCAAAGCTTTTTTTCTCAAATACGGCCAGTGAAGCCAGAAAATATGCACTGGCGGTGCAAAAGGGTGAACTAACCAGGATACGCCGGGGAATTTATACGGATGCAGTTTATGAGGCTATCCCGCAACTTCTGGCAAACCGTTGGTATGAAGTGGTCTCTTATCTTTTCGGGATGAATGTGCTGATCGCCTTTCGCACTGCCTGTGAACTTAAGCCCGCCGATGGATCTGTGTTTATCATTGCCAGAGTCAATAAACGTCGACGGGTTATAGTGGGTGCCGGGATGGTGATTGAAGTGATGCCGGGGGAGCCTGCACTGGGTCGCGAACAGTTTCTGCCAGGAATATTCCGAAGTAATCTGGCCCGGCAATGCCTGGAAAATCTTGCTCCCTCCCGTTCAAGTGCCAACGTCGTAAAATCTCTGGGGGCTGAGTATATTGAACATCAACTGTGCAAAGAACTGAGGCGAGGAGGGGAAAGTCGGTTAAACCAGTTAAGAGATGAAGCCCGGGATCTGGCTGCCGACCTTGCGCTGGAGCAGGAGTTTGAACAGTTCAATAAAATGGTCAGTGCTCTTCTGGCAACCCATAACCCGGCGGAAGCATTGCAAACCCGACTGGCCATCGCGACTGCACAGAGAGAACCGTTTGATTCCGGACGAGTGGATCTGTTTGCCGGGCTGGCAAATTATCTTAATCGCTGCGAACTTGACGAAATGCCTTATGACTACCAGGGACGCAGCTGGAAAAATCTGGCTTTTTTTGAAAGTTATTTTTCAAATTATATAGAAGGCACAGAGTTTGAAATTGATGAAGCAGAAACGATTGTGTTCTCCCGTGAAACCATCAATAACCGCCATGAAGATAGTCACGATATTATGGCTGTCTATGATCTTGTCAGTGATTACCAGGAGATGCTGGCAACACCAGATACGGTTGAGGCGTTGTTTCAGCTGTTAACAACACGCCACGCGCTAATGATGGATCACCGTATGGAAAAGCGTCCGGGTGTGTTTAAAGAGAAGCCAAACAAGGCAGGAGATACCCTGTTCGTCACGCCGGAAGAACTTCAGGGCACGTTAGCCCAAGGACTGGAGATAGGGCAGCAGCTATCGGCAGGTCTGAAAAAAGCAATTTTTATGCAGTTTCTGGTGAGTGAATGTCACCCATTTGATGATGGTAATGGCCGACTATCCCGTATCATGATGAATGCCGAGATGCACTCAGCGGGGTTACACAAGCTGATTATGCCAACGGTTCACCGTGACAGTTATTTGAATGGATTGAGACAGGCCAGTCAACAGGGGAAGTTCCGGGCGCTAACCAAAGTATTTCATCAAATGCATCTCTATACAGCGTCAATGATCAACTGGCAGGATTATGGTGAAGCCCGGCAAGACCTGGAAAGCCATGGTGCTGATAAAATTCCTGATGTCGGGATAGCGAAATTTAACCAGGTGATTCGGCAATTAGGTGGTGAGTATCCACCTTGATGCAAAGAAAGGGCAAATGAAAAAACGCACTGGTTATTTCGCCTTGCTCAGCTATCCAAAATGACTTGCTTGATATCATATTTAGAAGGCGGAATTGGTATAAGGGTGGTGATTTCCTTTTGAGCTTGTGCATAAAAAGCTCAAAAAATGCCAAAGGGCTATACCAACAGGTTTTGTCATTTTCCTGCTGGCTGAGTCCAATAGCATTGGTGATAAATTAAGTTTCCGCCGGGAAATGGTTTACCCGGCAACCGTAATGCAGATGCTCAGGATTCCATTTGCAGTTGCCGTAAAGGGGCAAGGCTGAGTTCCTGTCTGGCCTTGTTCACCGCATACATGCTTTTGTTCCAGCTTTTCTGTTTATCAATAGTATCAGTTAAGGCTGATAAAGGTATCCCGGATGCGTTCACGGTTGCTGATATCGTAGGGCAGGGGGAAAACCTCTCGCTTGCTCCAGATGCGATAGAGCTTGTCGTTGCTGTCTTGCAACTCTTTAATTTTTTCTCGGAACCGGGCAGGGGCTTTGTTACCATTGATCAAGCCATTCAGCTCCAGTCGCAGATAATCCCGATTAATTGCTTCACAGATATACGGCATTTGCTCGTTCAAAGCGGTGAACAGCTCCTCCCTGAAATGCTGAAACTCACCATCGTCCACCATATTGGGCAGCGCAGCGTACGGCAGCCAGTGACCGAGAAAAGTCTCGATGCCGTATTTTTTGATCAGATTGCGATCCACCGGATGGGGGGGAGTGAAATTAAAATACTGTTTACTAATGGAGGCAGTGGCAATTTCAAAACCGGTTTTCTGAAACAGCGGGTCACCCATGGTGCGGCTTCGACCCTCGTCATTCAGGTCGTACTTAATGGCCAGATACTGACTCAGGCTATCGCTCCATTTGTGACAAAACTGTCCTTCATTAAGCAGGGCAAAAATAAAATTATCATCTTCTTTACCAAACTCTTCGCACTCTTTCGGACTGATCCACTGGCCATTTTCTTTGCTTTCATAGGATGCCTGAATATCGTTAAGGTCATAACTGGCCAAGTATTGACTCAATATTGCCATTGGCGCTGGTTATGCCTGCACCAGTCAGGTTTGCTGAGCCGATGGCGACGCAACCGTCAACTGCATTATTGTTTTCATCCCAGCTGACCAGACAATAACCTTTGGTATGGAAAAGTCTGGTGGTATTGGCAACAAATATCTCTACATGCTGCTTTCTGGCAAAATTGGCCAGTTCATCAGGCCCTTCTGCAAGAGCAGTTTTTCGATCCAGCCAGATTTCAACATTAATGATGTGAAACCTGAAGCTGAAGGTTCGTGATGGTTTGCTCTCGAAGAGAAAATAGATCTCTTAGCACTGCCCGGCGCCTTTTCACTAAAGCGCAGAACGAAGGAGTCATCAATGACAAGGAACAATGGTT
>NZ_JAHHPM010000584.1 GCF_024606345.1 Endozoicomonas sp. YOMI1 | reverse complement strand
AATCGAAGGGGTTTGAGGTGATCAGGTCTACTCACCTCAAACCCCAAAACTCATTTGGGCGATTACTATTCCAGGTGGGTTTCATTAAGGCAATTGAAAAAGTACTTGGGGTCACGCCATAGAAAGGAAAAAATCGTACGCTAAGAGGCTAAAATCCTTGGTAATCATGGGATGAAGCTTATCCATTATCACTATAAATCATCATTTATTAGGTCTTCAGTCTCCAGATGTAATCACCTGTCAAACTGATATGTTCCCACCCCAGGGGAGAAGATAGATAGCTCAGGTACTCTTCAGGCACTTTTTTCTGCTTTTTCACTTTAGTAATAGCTTCTTCAAGGTGAACAGTGTTCCAGAGAATAATGGCGGCAACGACCAGATTAAGGCCAGATACCCTGTAACTTTGATTCTCGAACGACTTATCCCTGACTTCTCCAAGACGGTTGAAAAATACAGCTCTGGCAAGGTTGTTTCTCGCCTCTCCTTTATTTAGCCCTGCCTGAACCCTTGCCCTGAGTTCAGGTTTCTGCATCCACTCCAGGATGAATAGAGTTCGTTCTATACGGCCAAACTCCCGCAGTGCCAACGCCAGTTTGTTTTGTCGTGGGTAGGAAGCAAGCTTTCTGATAATCAGTGAAGCCGTCACAGTTCCGAGCCGGATGGAACTCGTTAGCCTCAGCAGCTCATCCCACTGTTTTTCGATGGTACGGATCTTGATACGATCCCCCAGAATAGTTTTTAACTGAGACCAGTTTTCTGATTTTTCAGGAGGATAGAGCACAAGGTCTCCTAGGTCTCGAATTCTTGGGGCAAACCTGAAACCCAGAAGGTGACACAGACCAAACACATGATCAGTAAAACCCGCTGTATCGGTGTAGTGCTCTTTGATATTCAAGTTGCACCCGTGATACAAAAGTCCGTCTAGAACATAAGTGGCGTCACGGGTATTGCTATGGATCAAGCCCGTATAATATGGGGCGTACTGATCCGAGATATGAGTGTAAACATTCACGCCAGGCTGACTGCCATATTTTGGGTTAACATCGCCCAGGTGTCGGGCAACATTCCCAACCGGAAAATCCTGTCCATCTGATGAGGATGTACTGCCATCGCCCCAACTGTTCACAAGCTCTGTTTCATGGTGAAAATTGACCAGCTCTGCCAAGGCACGTGAGTAGCTGTCATCCCTTACATACCAGTCAGCTGTCCAGCTGAGCTGTTTGAATGTCGCCCCTCTGCTCGCCTGCGCCATTCGGGTTAATCCTAAATTGATAGCATCCGACAGTATGACGGCCAGCAGGCTTTGTTTGTCTTCAGCAGGAAGCCCTGTTCTCAAGTGGGTGAACTGGTCAGTAAAGTGAGTGATGTCGTCTACCTCTACAAGTAGATCGGTGATCTTGATTCTGGGCATTGTCTGGTAAATTTCTCTAATGAGTGACTTGGCCTCTTCGGGCGTATCTGTAGCCTTGTGTGGCCTCACATGAAAGCTGTTTTTTTTGATGGTCACATCGTCCAGCTTCCCCTGCTGAATGAGTAAATCCACCTTATCAAGTTCACTCTTAAGCAAGCTGATGCGCTCTGATATATAGCGACTAAAGCATGTCACAATTGCAACGGGCAAATCATCCTTTTGCTTCATTTCGTCATAGGTATCTTTGCTGATCAGGTAGCCATTAAAGTCCTGATACTGTCTGCTTCCTGATACATAAATATCACAAGATCGGAGGTGGTTTCTGAGTTCACTAATGGCACAGAGTTCGTAGAAATGTTTGTCTGGCTCATTGTTCTGGAAGACCAGCGGAACCCATTGGGCAGTAATGAAGGACATTGGCGCATCGTCTGGCAGTTTTCTTTTACCACCCTGATTCATTTTCCGAAGAAGAATAATCGCATCCAGAACATCTTGCCCCCCCTTGGTGGCCTGAAAGTCAAAGTGTTCCAGTAACTCTGGCGTGTAACGTCGTATCTGGGGATACTGGTTTTTGGTAAAGCGTAGTGGGTTCAATTTACAGGGGTTGGCCAAGTCTTCCGCCTCTTTGAAGCGTTCCTGTAAGTCGTCCCATGAAAAAGCCAAGTCAATGGCATTCCAAACATCATTTTCCTTCTCCCGACTTTCAACCAGTACTTCACCCAGCGTCGCCAGAGTGTTGATTGCCTGTTTTATAAGCTTGGTTTCTTTCTGCAACTGTTCCGTGTACTTGTGTTTGCTCTTTTTGAGCAAGCTTCCAACGATACGATCATGCATGTTGATAGCCTCATCCACCAGAACTCTGGAGTATTCAAGTAGGTACACCGTCAAAATAGAGTAGCGTCGAGAGATATCACTGATCATTCTGAGATTTTGGGAAGCTATGCGAGAGCCCTCTCTGGCTAAAAGCTCTCTTCTTGATACTGGAAGGTGTTTGATAATGGAGTCCGGCAGCGACAAAGCTCTGATTGCATCAAGCTTCTCTAAAATGGCGAGGACATTGGATGGACAAGGGCGTCCGACAGGCTGGCGAATCCATGAAAGCTTGCTTTGTTGCTTTCCATTGGAGTTCAGCCAATCATCAAGTTTTACACAGTGTTGAGGCTGTAGCTGTTTATTGATCAGGTTATAAATACGACGGTCAGCATTGCACCTGGCAGCAGCGACCATGCGCTCAATCACTGGAATAACGGGGTGTAGAACTCGCCTGAGCCGAAACTCATTGAGCAGAGCCCCTACCAAGAAGTCACTTCGAGGATTTTCGACTGCAATAGGAATGAGCCAACGAGTCATATTGCGGTAATGCGATTCCCCAAATGACTCAACCTGTAACTGTTGAGCCAACAGTAAAAAGTGCTCTCGCCGGGTTACTTCCCGCTGTGCGTAACCTGAAAATGCAATGGGGTTAACGGCTATCTGTTCTGCTATAAAAGCAACGAATTTATCGGGAAGCGGGTCATTGGCTTGCAGCCGTCTTCCTGGATAGCGCATCAGGCAAAGCTGTATAGCGAAACCAATCCGGTTCCTTGACTCTCGCCGTTTACGGATCATGACAAGGTCGGCCGATGAAAGAGTGTAATACTTTGCCAGCTCTGCCGGTTCAATGGGCAATGCTGCAAAAAATTCACGCTGGGATTGGGAAAGAACAGTACGATGTGGCATCGGAAAGATACTTTTTTGTCGCTATCAAAAACGATGGTTTTCGATAAGATAGCCTAGCCAGAAAATCTATATTAAAACGTCTTGCTTTCAGGTTCTCAAAAACTATTCTTGAAATTGCTTTCTCAATTCTTTAGTCTTAAACGAGTTTTGATAACAAGGAGGTCAATTATGCCTCATGAACAATTTCCAGCTCCTCAACTAATCGGACAGTACCGCCGTTTTGGTGAGCTAGGTCCAGCCTATAAAATTATTGCTCCTATCAGGCCTATCGGACAGGATGACTGGGTAGTCTTGATTCATATTCCAGAATCAGGCGAAGAGACTGAATACAGGTACTCAAATATCAAAAATGACCCGGTGGCTCACTGATGTTTGCTATTGCCTTTGATCTTGTAGTTGCAGAAACCGAGAAACATCATCCGAAAGGAGTACCACAGGCTTATATTGAAATTGGCTCTACTTTATCCAAGCTAGGCTTCAGCCGGGTACAGGGAAGCCTTTATGTAACTGAAGACGAAAATATGGCCAACTTATTCAGAGCCATTACCGCATTAAAATCGCTCCCGTGGTTTCCTGATTCCGTGAGGGATATAAGAGCATTCAGGGTTGAGCAGTGGTCTGATTTCACAGAAATGATCAAGGAAGGCTGAGCATGAAGATCGGTTATGCAAGAGTATCTAGTAAAGACCAAGACCTTTCTTTACAGCGAAAAGCTCTCACTGAGGCTGGTTGTACCAAGATTTATGAAGATAAAATCAGCGGGACTCAGAGTAATCGAGAAGGCTTGAAGTTAGCACTCGAAGTTCTGCGCAGAGGTGACGCTCTGGTTGTTTGGAAGCTTGATCGCTTGGGGCGAAGCGCAAAACACTTGATATCATTGGTCAATGAACTTGAACAACAAGACTGTCATTTTGTGAGCCTTACAGACAACATTAATACAGGAACTACAGCAGGTCGCTTTTTCTTTCATGTCATGGCAAGTCTTGCTCAGATGGAAAGGGAGCTAATTGTAGAGCGAACCAAAGCTGGTCTTGAAGCTGCACGTCAGAAAGGAAGGGTTGGAGGCCGTAAGCGTCAGATGACAGATTCTAAAATTGAGTCTGCCAAGAGACTGTTGACCAATGGCATTCCCCCTAAAGAGGTTGCAGCTAATCTTGGTGTTTCAGTTCCAACACTTTATAGATGGATACCAGCATCTAGCAGACTCTGAAGAAGTGGTTGTTTTTTATTTGGAACAGTGACTAATGTTTCAGTGTGATTTCAGATGAAAGATGATTTAGATTTTGAAAAAGACAGAGCACTTCCCGTTGTCCACTGTTTCAGTAATCTTTCCTCATCTTGCTTACAACATGTTTTTTAAAAAGTTAATGTGATAGCTGTGGTAAGGGGCTATTTAAATGCAAAAAAATGATTTACTCAGATATCATCCTGAGCGTTATAGGCAAACAAGGCCTTTTGCAAAGAGGGTTTTCTCAGCTTATCAGAGTATAAATGGATTGTGGTGAATACTTGGAGTCCATAACACATATTATCACAAACTCCTACAACAAGGAGCTTGATAGTATTGAGAGAACAAAGAGACCAACTGACATAAAGTGGCTAATGAAAGAGCCATCAATTGCATCGTACTGCAGCGCATTTTGTGCCTATGGCCGAAACATTTTTCATCTTAGTGATGAGATTATTGAGGAATTTTTACAAACAGATGTAGGTTCCATTCCTTTAGAAGCTATTGATTTCCCTTATGAGTGCTTTTATATAAGTTTCGGAGCAACTAACAAGCTAAAGCTATCTAAAGAGGGAACTCATGTTGATGGAGCCTATATAGTGCCTGTCAGAAAACCCATGAATAATCCGAGTCAACAGGCACTTACAAAATT
>NZ_JAHHPM010000583.1 GCF_024606345.1 Endozoicomonas sp. YOMI1 | reverse complement strand
ATTGCGACCAAAAGACCTGCACAGGCCAAGTCTAGCAGGGCTTGTTGCGTTCGTTCCTTTTTATTTCAACTATTGCTATTACAGGAGAGGCATTTTGCAATAGCAGGTTCCGGCCTGCTTCTTCCGAAGCTCTCTTTTTATAGTCGACCCATTTATTGGAGCCTGCTCTTATTCATGGAGTATTCGAGATAGATTTAATGGTTATACCCATTCCCCTATTGGGGTCAGGATCAGTAGATGTACAGATTATCAACATGCCTTTGTGGAGGCTGTCGTCATTGCGAAAAAAGTAGAGCGGAGAGTAGCTGGTACTGGCATTTGCTTGCAATAGTAATTCTATCACTCGTTCATGTGGCAGATTTCCCATGTCAACTGCTTCGGCTGAAATGAAAAAATCATTCTCAAGCAGTCCGGAATATTTGCCCCAATAGTGTCGACCGTTCATAGGTTCATCTCTTATTTTGCTGATCCAGGAATAATCGTACTTACCTACCAGTTTTTTCACACTTTTGATGACTTCAGGTATTTTACAGATTTTGATGTCTACACAATTATCTACATCATAGTAATGAGTTAAAAAATGACCTGATTTCTCTAATTCATCCCGACTATTAACCTCCTGAAATTTCAACAACGGGGAATTGTGGGTAACCTTAAGGATAAATCTTTTAAGGAAGTCTTCATGACTTACGCCCTGTGCCCGTGTAATACAGACTGGCTCTTCAATGGTGGCGACTTCGGGGTATTCGGATATCAGACGATCAAACAAAGCTGTAACACATTCCCTCGCTTCTTCGTCACCTTGGTGAAGTTTGATATGCCTCAGTTGTTCCGTAACTAGCCTTACCAGGCCTGACTTGCTGGGAACGACTTGATCATAAGCTGGAGGGCTGGATTCAAGGGCAGTCTCAGGATTTTGCAAACCAGTTAATCTTGGTGATGTGGCGTTCATTTTTTCTTCCTAAGGTCAGGGATCGTGATACACAGAAATTACAGGATTGTAAACATGGCAATTAACTGAGTGAATTATATGCCAATGCTACATGGCACAACTCATGCCACAGACTATAAAGAATGTGAACCAGAATTCCATAATGGTCATCCCCTCCGGAAATCGCTGCTTCACCAGAACATCAGCTTGTTGGTGAAGCAGAAGATAGCTCAACCTCAATTGAGGCTAAAGCCCTGATAAACCAGTAGTTAATAAACTACATTATGGGACAGATCGTCAGACTGCAGCTTCCATATCAGCGCCCCTCCGATTTTCATAACTTGTATCCTGACCAGGAATGGCATTTGGTTGATCTGATGCCGCTCTGATTGATCTGTTTTCCAGAAAAAGTTTCACTACCGGGCGGGTTATTAATTCAAAGGCAAGGGCCCCATAAAACCCGAAAAAAGCACCCGTGCATGTTCCCATGAGTGGCTGCGGATAACGTTCGGTGTACTCTGGGTAATAACCATCCCGTTCTTTTGCAAAGTGATTACTCAGTAACTCAATACCTGCACCAATGCCAGCACTAACGGCAACAATGGCTAGCCCCCGCCTCCATTGTTTTACATCGCTTTTAGTGCAACAGGGAGTGGCTGCTGGCTGCTCATTGCCAGAACCACATGCATCGGTTGCCCCCTCTGAATTGTCAGGGATCCCAATGCCCGTGTATTTTGCAGCATCAAGGCTTAAATTGTTCAAAATGAACTCTCCTATGATTAGAAATTTTTATCATTAAAAAACGATTTATTATCGTTTACTCTAAGTAGCCTAAATATTGAAAACAGATATTTATGACTAAGTGGGCAGTTACAATGCAAGGCACAAGGTTGGGAGCATAGCCGTAACTATGTGACCGGAGTTGTAAAGCCTCAGAGTGACTGATCACCTAGTCAGAAAATATGGTTTCATTTGGTTAATTACTTATGACAAGGCTAATGGGGAAGTCTTCTCAAAAGCAACCTGTCGACCACTTGGACTATGGGTAATTGAATAAGTTCATCAATCATCATAATCATAAGGAAACATCAATCGCTATCCGGGCTCCTTCGCATTCCTTATGGTGATCAATCGGATGACCTCGCCAGTATCATCGTCCGCCGGGTTGAGCACTTTTATGCATAACCATGAACCGAAAAGTTTTAACGCCTGGTCAGAGCAGGATATCTATCTGATCACTTATGGCTACAGCCTCATAGAGCATGGGAACCGCCACTTAAAGTGCTCAGTGAATTCCTTGGCAAGCACATCCTGCAGCTGATCTCAACTACTTGTGGTTATTGTATCCAGTCACAGCTGCGTCACCAGAACATCAGGTCGATAGTGCAGCAGCGAATCGTCAGACTCTGCTTACTTTCCCAACGGGATGCCGATCAACAGGAATTTCATCCTGGGCAGTGAAGATATCTGGATGACTCGATGCCACGCTGATTGATCTGCCTTCAAGAGAAGCTTTCTGTATACCGAGGCGAACTTCATTGAGACCGGCCACAATACCCCCGACTAAAAAGCCCAGGATGGCTCCTGCGAGTGGCTGCGGAGTATCATGCGTGTGCGATGGCAAATGCCCATCCCGATTGTATGCGAGATAATTATTCAGTAACTCACCACCTGCACCGAGGGCTACACCAACGGAAACAACGGCCAGCCCCCGCCAGATAGATTTTGCCCTGTCTGTTCTGTACCAGGCAGTAGCTGTTTGGCGCTCATTGCCAGAACCACTTGCAGCATCGGTTGCCCCCACTGAACTGTCAGGAAGATAAATGTGCGCAATACGTGTACCGCCAAAATAGAATTCAGTATTCATAATGAACTCTCAATAATTAGAAATAATTAGTATTAAAGGAGATTGATTTGTTATCAGTTGAACTTTTTGACTTTCGGCAATTGAAAAAGTTCATCAATCATTTTGACGATCCTTTTTCCAAGACCAGGAACAGCAATTCCCGATGAATTCTAAAGCACTACAGCCAGAAGGGCTGCAGACAAGGTAAAAAAATCATATCCGCACAATTCTTCGACTAAAATTGCCTAATAATTAATCGTTGTCGTCGGGTCAGTCATGGGTACTGCTATTAAGAAAAATATCAGGCATTTCAGCGCCTCTTACTTGATAAAAACGGTGTCAGAATGCTTCGAAAACATCCCAGATCATCGTCCAAATAAATGCGTTATTCCCTTTCCTAACTTCCTGAAATCTGCCTTTGCGATGATGCACCAGAAGTTCGATTCGCTATTAGGATTTGATGAAGAGCGGCTTGATGATATTTGCTGTCATAATCTTGAAAAACTCTATCATGTAAAAGACGGCAAAGTCCCTTCCGATACTCGAATGAGAGAGGTTATTGATCCGGTTAACCCCATTGGGTTGAAGACACCGTTTAAAAAGCTGTTTTCTGTCGTTCAGCGCAATGGTGCTCTGCAGGCTTATGCATTCAACTTCGGCAAGTTGAAAAATTGTTATCTGCTTCCTATTGATGGCACTGGTCTCTTTTATTCGGGAACCTGCCGCTGTGATGACTGCTGCATTAAAAATGAGGGCAAAAAAAATGAAACCTTTTACCACAACATTATGGGGGGCTGTATTGTCCACCC
The DNA here is from genome assembly GCF_024606345.1 of Endozoicomonas sp. YOMI1. Lineage (GTDB taxonomy): Bacteria > Pseudomonadota > Gammaproteobacteria > Pseudomonadales > Endozoicomonadaceae > Endozoicomonas. Next base: position 441 of record NZ_JAHHPM010000583.1, on the reverse strand, counting down.
ATCCAGAAAAACCGTCATTCCATTAGCGCCCGAAGCGATTTGCCGGCAAGATGGTTCCACAAAGAATGATTGTGAAAAAGCGGCAATAAGACGTTTTCTGGCTCAGACAAAACACGACCATCCACGTCTGAAACTGGTGATTCTGCTGGATGGCCTATATGCGGACAACCCTACCATTGCTATGATCAGAGAGTATGGGTGGAACTTTATCATCGTGGCCAAGGATGGTAACCATGTGTCGCTTATTGAGGCCATGAACATCCTTTATGATGAAGGTCAGGTTCATCATCACAAAATCATTGATGAGGAAAATAACACGACTCATAAATTTCGCTACGCCAATAACGTGCCCCTCAATCTTCAGGATGAAACTGAGCGGGTTAATGTTCTGGATTACATTGAAATCGACAAAAAAGGAATTCAGCATGTCTGGTGCTGGAT
>NZ_JAHHPM010000582.1 GCF_024606345.1 Endozoicomonas sp. YOMI1 | reverse complement strand
GCATAGTAACTGCCCACTTAGCCAGAAAATACGATTCCATTTGGCCAACTACTTAGTGCAATTGAAAAGTTCAAACTTGTCAGGGTTGAGCTTTCAGGAGAGAAGAATGTTTATTGACTCCCATTGTCATCTCGATCGTCTGGATTTGAGTGCCTATGAGGGAAATCTTGACCTTGCAGTAGAAGCGGCCAGGGCGGCGGGTGTGGATCGTATGCTCTGTATTGGCATCGATCTGGAAAATGGCCCCGAAGTGGTATCTCTGGCGGAGCGGTATGAGGATGTCTATGCCTCGGTTGGCGTTCATCCGCTGGACTGTAAGGAGATGGTGCCTGATATCGCCGTTGTGCGCTCACTGGCCAACCATAAAAAGGTGGTTGCTATCGGTGAGACAGGGCTTGATTACTACTATGCCACCACGGAAGGGGTCCGGGCGGTTCAGCGACAGTCCTTTATTAACCATCTTGAACTCGCCGCAGAGCTGGCGTTGCCAGTGGTGGTGCATACTCGCGATGCCCGGGAAGATACTCTGGACTTTATCCGTGAATACGGTTCTATGGAGTCTGCCGGGGTATTGCACTGCTTTACCGAGTCTCTGGAGATGGCAAAAGCGGCATTGGATCTGAATTACTACATTTCCATATCGGGTATTGTGACCTTTCGTAATGCGTCCGCGTTGCGGGAGGTGGTTGAATATTTACCCATGGATCGCTTGCTGATTGAAACGGACTCCCCCTATCTGGCACCGGTCCCCCATCGGGGCAAGTCGAATGAACCCCGGTTCGTTGCCGATGTGGCTCGATTTATTGCTGAGCTAAAAGGAGTGACACCTGAGGAGCTTGGAGAAAAAACCTCCGGCAATTTTTATCGACTTTTTCGCGGGGCAGGCTGATTGTTAATCAATAGTCGTGTAATATAATGTTATAAAGAAAATATTATTTATCAAATTTTTAATGTTTAAAGGGTGGTTTTGCACGGATTTCTCTCTGTTTTTTTCTGCCGGGGAGGAGCAAGAAAAGCTCTGGCGATTAAGATATTTATTGATTATTTCTTTTAGGTATTGGTAAAAATATCCTACCCGTCAGTATGGCATATCACCTCCAGTCTCTTTATAATTAATCCACCATTTTCATCGGTGATGTTGCGGATTTAGGCTCAGGTACGGAATTTCCGATCATGCTTCGACTAATTATAAAGAACTTAAGTTCTCCAATTACGACGCTTGTCTATCTGGATGCCCATCAGAATTCTGCTGATTTTCAGCGGAGTTTTTTCTGTGTCTGATCGGATTGCCAGGCTGCTTTCCGGGAATATAGCTGCGCAGCAGTAACCTTGAAAAAGGGGTGCAATACCAGCTGCTGCCTGGCTCTGATGCCTCATGCTTTCGCTTTGCCCGGCACGTTTGCTCCCTCTTTCTCAGGTTGTCTACTGACCATAATGTGCAGTGTCCCGGCCAGTGTTCTGGTTACCGGGAGTTTGTTTTTTTGTGTTTTTCGTCAGGGAAGACTCAATGACCATCGCTTCCTTAATTCGTTACGATAGTTCCGGATCACCGGAGAGACGGGTTACTCCTGACCTCAACTTGATTGATTAGGCGAAAGGTATGATCAAAATCAAACAGGGGCTGGATCTCCCGATATCAGGATCGCCTGAACAAAGTATATCGGAAGGCAGGGCAGCGCGCTCTGTCGCCGTGATTGGCTTTGATTACGTAGGTATGAAGCCTACGATGGCGGTTGCTGTGGGAGATCGAGTTAAAAAAGGGCAACTGCTCTTTACCGATAAAAAGACACCGGGTATCCGGTACACAGCATTGGCTGGCGGTACAGTTTCAGCAATTAATCGTGGTGAAAAACGGGTTTTGCAATCCGTGGTGATCGATGTCGATGGCCAGGAAGAAGAAGAGTCCTTTACAGCCTACAAGCCTGAAGCACTGGCGGGTCTGACCGCTGATCAGGTCGAAGCGCTGCTGAATGAGTCCGGTCTCTGGACTGCCCTGCGCACCCGTCCGTTTAGCAAGGTGCCAGTATTGGGAACCCGCCCGGCGTCCATCTTTATCACGGCGATTGATACTCACCCGCTGGCTGCCAATCCGGAAGTGGTGATCAGGGAGCAGGCCGAGGCATTTGAACAGGGTATTAATATCCTGGGTAAACTCAGTGGCGGCAAGATCTTCCTGTGTAAGGCGCCGGGTGCCAACATTCCTGCGGGCATTGCCAACAGCGAAGAGTTCGCAGGTCCCCATCCCGCCGGGCTGCCAGGTACACACATCCACTTCCTGGATCCGGTTTCTGCGACCAAAACGGTTTGGCAGGTGGGTTATCAGGATGTCATTGCCGTCGGTAAACTGTTTACCACCGGTCAGCTGTTCACGGATCGTGTTGTCTCTCTGGCAGGGCCTCAGGTTGATAAGCCACGCCTGATTCGTACCCGCCTGGGTGCCTCCACCGATGAAATCACTGCGGGTGAACTGAAGCCTGCCACCAACCGTATTATTTCCGGATCGGTATTTGGCGGTCGCACCGCCAACGGTCCATTTGCTTACCTGGGACGTTACCATAACCAGGTTTCCGTTCTGGAAGACAGCGACGAGCGTCTGTTCCTGGGCTGGGTCAACCCAACGGTGGATCGTTTTTCCATCTTGCGTGTCATGACCTCTGGCCTCAGCAAGGGCCGCCTGTTCAACTTCACCACAACCACTAACGGTGGTGAGCGTGCAATGGTACCCGTGGGCAACTACGAGCAGATGATGCCTCTGGACATCCTGGCGACACAGCTGCTTCGTGCAATTATCGTTGGCGACACCGATACTGCTCAAAAACTGGGTGTCCTTGAGCTGGAAGAAGAAGACCTGGCTCTCTGTACATTTGTTTGTGCGGGTAAATATGAGTACGGCCCCCTGCTGCGTGACAACCTGACCCGTATTGAGCTGGAGGGGTAATCAGTGAAGCCATTAAGAAATCTCCTTGACTCGATGGAGCCCCATTTCGTTAAGGGCGGTAAATACGAAAAGTTCTATGCGCTGTATGAAGCAGCGGACACGCTGTTCTATACACCGCTGGACAAAACCCATAACACCAGCCACGTTCGTGATGCCCTTGACCTGAAGCGTATGATGGGGCTGGTCTGGTTATGTACTTTTCCGGCTATGTTCTTCGGTATGTGGAACGTGGGTTATCAGGCAAACACGGCCATTGCCAATGGTCTGGGCACTATCCCGGCTGACTGGCACGGTATGCTGATTGCCATGCTGGCCGGTAATGATCCTGCCAGTATCTGGGATAACCTGATCTATGGTGCCCTTCACTTCCTGCCCATTTACGCTGTGACTTTCTTTGTCGGTGGTTTCTGGGAAGTGCTGTTTGCCATCATCCGTAAGCATGAAGTGAATGAAGGTTTCTTCGTTACCTCTGTGCTGTTTGCCCTGATTGTTCCTCCATCCATCCCTCTGTGGCAGGTAGCCCTGGGTATTTCCTTCGGTGTTGTTATCGGTAAGGAAGTATTCGGTGGTACGGGCAAAAATTTCCTGAACCCGGCGCTGACCGGCCGTGCATTCCTGTTCTTCGCTTATCCTGCACAGATTTCCGGTGACCTGGTGTGGACTGCGGCTGACGGTTTCTCCGGTGCAACCATGTTGAGCGTTACCCAGCAGGGCGGTATGGAAGCGCTGCAACAGTCCATCAGCTGGATACAGGCGTTTACTGGCGTGATGCAGGGTTCCGTTGGTGAGACTTCGACACTGGCTATCTTTATCGGTGGCGCGGTTCTGCTGTTCTCCGGAATTGCTTCCTGGAGAATTGTAGCGGGTACCATGATCGGTATGATTGCGCTGTCTACCCTGTTCAACATGATCGGTTCTGACACCAATTATATGTTCCAGGTACCTTGGTACTGGCATATGGTACTGGGTGGATTTGCCTTCGGTCTGATATTCATGACCACGGATCCGGTATCGGCGTCCATGACCAACAACGGTCGCTGGTTCTACGGTGCGCTGATTGGTGTCATGGTTATCCTGATTCGAGTGGTGAACCCGGCGTATCCGGAAGGGATGATGCTGGCTATTCTTTTTGCCAACCTGTTTGCGCCGCTGATTGACCACTTTGTGGTAGAGGCCAATATCAAGCGTCGGGAGGCTCGGGCCTGATGGGAAACGATACGATGAAAAAGACGCTGCTGGTCACGGTGGTACTGTCACTGATCTGTTCGGTGCTGGTATCCATGGCGGCAGTATTCCTGAAGCCGGTTCAGGACCGGAACGTCAAGCTGGACGTTCAGCGTAACATTCTGGATATCGCCGGTCTGAGCAGTGATGCCAGGGCTCTGAGTGCCTCTGAAATTGCTGAGCTGTACCAGCAGATCCAACCACGCCTGGTGGATCTGAAAACCGGTAAGTTTGTTGATGCAGCCAATGGCCTGACCGTTGACCAGTACGATCAGCGTACTGCAGCCAAAGATGCCGGGGCTTCCAGAGCTCTTGGCAGTGCCGACATCGCCGGTATTTCCCGTCAGGCTGACGTTGCCAAGGTCTACCTGGTAGAACAGGATGGTCAGATGCAGACACTGATCCTGCCCGTTCACGGCCGCGGTCTGTGGTCTACCATGTATGGATTCCTGGCGCTGGAAAACAACCTGAACACCGTTAAAGGTTTCGGCTTCTTCGAGCAGGCGGAAACGCCCGGACTGGGTGGTGAAGTCAGCAACCCGGTATGGAAATCCCGCTGGGTTGGCAAAGAAATCTACGGTGTTGATGGCAAAGTGGCACTGCACGTTATCAAAGGTGGCGTTGACACAGCCAGCCCGGGGGCCGTAAACCAGATTGACGGCCTGGCAGGAGCGACGTTGACTTCCAACGGTGTCAGCAACCTGATCAAGTTCTGGTTGTCCGATGCCGGCTTTAAACTGTTCCTGAATAATCTGAAAGCGGGGAATGCATAATGTCTGTGAAGACCAAAGATATCCTGCTGGAACCGGTTGTTAAGAATAACCCCATTACCCTGCAGATCCTCGGTATCTGCTCGGCGCTGGCGGTAACCACCAGCATGCAGGTCAGCCTGGTCATGGCTCTGGCGGTCATCGGGGTAACTACTTGTTCCAACCTGGCGGTTTCCCTGATCCGTAATCACATTCCCAACAGCATCCGTATTATCTGTCAGATGACGGTTATTGCCTCGCTGGTAATTGTGGTTGACCAGATTCTGAAAGCCTACGCTTACGACATCTCCAAGCAGCTGTCGGTATTCGTTGGCCTGATCATTACCAACTGTATCGTCATGGGGCGGGCGGAAGCCTTCGCCATGAAGAACGGTCCAATGCTGTCAGCCCTGGACGGTTTCGGCAACGGTCTGGGTTATGGCTGTGTGCTGATGATTGTTGCTTTCTTCCGTGAGCTGTTTGGTGCCGGTAACCTGTTTGGTATGGAAATCTTCGCAACCGTGAACAACGGTGGCTGGTACGTGCCAAACGGCCTGATGCTGCTGGCTCCCAGTGCCTTCTTTCTGATCGGCCTGCTGATCTGGGCGATTCGCAGCTGGAAGACAGACCAGGTTGAAGCGGTGGAATTCAAGATTGCACCTAACACCAAATTCAGTGAGGCGCACTAAGGCATGGAACATTTTATTTCGCTATTTGTGAAAGCAGTGTTCGTGGAAAACATGGCGCTGGCTTTCTTCCTGGGGATGTGTACTTTCCTGGCCGTATCCAAGCAGGTGAAAACTGCCCTGGGCCTGGGGGTTGCGGTGGTTGCCGTACTGACCATCACCGTGCCCATTAACAATGTCATTTACCAGAACATCCTGAAAGACGGGGCTTTGGTTCCTGGTGTTGACCTGAGCTTCCTGGGCCTGATCACCTACATCGGTGTTATCGCCGCCCTGGTACAGATTCTGGAAATGTTTCTGGATAAATTTGTACCCGCTCTTTACAACGCGCTGGGCGTGTTTCTGCCACTGATTACCGTAAACTGCGCTATCATGGGTGCGTCACTGTTCATGGTTCAGCGTGACTATAACCTCGGTGAATCCGTGGTATATGGTTTCGGTGCTGGTGTGGGCTGGGCTCTGGCCATTGTTGCCCTGGCGGGCATTCGTGAAAAGCTCAAGTACAGTGATGTACCTGCAGGACTGAGAGGTCTGGGCATTACCTTCATTACCGTTGGTTTGATGTCCCTGGGCTTCCTGTCGTTCTCTGGCGTACAGCTGTAAGGGGGATTGGGACGATATGGATTTAACGATTATCTATGGCGTTGCCATGTTTACCATTATCGTACTGGCGCTGGTGTTGGTTATCCTCGCCGCCCGTTCGAAACTGGTGAGTATGGGTGATGTGACCATCGGGATTAACGAAGATCCCGGTAAGGCCGTGACCACGGCTGCCGGTGGCAAGCTGCTCAACACTCTGTCCAGCGCCGGTGTATTCCTGCCGTCCGCCTGTGGTGGTGGTGGTACCTGCGCGCAGTGTAAGTGTAAGGTACTGTCCGGTGGTGGTGAAATGCTGCCAACCGAGCGCTCTCACTTTACTAAACGTGAAGAGAAGGAAGGCTGGCGGCTTTCCTGCCAGGTGGCGGTTAAGCAGGACATGGAAATTGAAGTTGAAGAAGAGCTCTTCGGCGTCAAGAAGTGGGAATGTGAAGTTGTTTCCAATGACAATGTAGCGACCTTCATCAAGGAGCTGGTACTCAAATTGCCAGAAGGTGAAGACGTTAACTTCCGTGCCGGTGGTTACGTTCAGCTGGAATGCCCTCCTCATACGGTTGAGTACAAAACCTTCGATGTCGCCGAAGAGTACCGCGGTGACTGGGATAAGTTTAACCAGTGGCAGTACGTTTCCAAGGTAGATGAGGAAACCATTCGTGCCTACTCCATGGCCAACTATCCGGAAGAGAAAGGTCTGCTGAAGTTCAATATCCGTATTGCTTCACCACCTCCGGGTACAGACTTCCCCCCTGGCAAGATGTCTTCGTTCGTCTTCAACCTGAAGCCGGGTGACAAGATGACCGTTTACGGACCATTCGGTGAGTTCTTTGCCAAAGAGACCGACCACGAAATGGTCTTTGTCGGTGGTGGTGCTGGTATGGCGCCCATGCGTTCGCACATCTTTGACCAGCTGAAGCGTCTGTCTTCCAAACGGAAGATCTCTTTCTGGTACGGTGCCCGCTCCCTGCGTGAAGCCTTTTACGTGGATGAGTTCGACAAACTGGCAGAAGAGAATGATAACTTCAGCTGGCATCTGGCGCTGTCCGATCCGCTGCCAGAAGATAACTGGACCGGTTACACCGGCTTTATCCATCAGGTTCTGTTTGATAACTACCTGAAGGATCATCTGGCTCCGGAAGACTGCGAGTTCTACATGTGTGGACCACCCATGATGAACGCAGCCGTTATCAAGATGCTGGAAGATCAGGGCGTAGAACCTGAGAACATCCTTCTGGATGATTTTGGTGGCTAAACTCTCGCTTAAACGATGAAAATAAAGGCTGGTGCTCTTTGAGCCCTGCCTTTTTATATGTGTACTCTTTTATCAATATTTACGGCAATACGGCTCTGCACGTTGCAGCCTGTAAAGGTAACATCGGGAGTCTGAAAGAGCTGCTCACTAACGCGGCAGTGGAAGTCAATACTCCCCTGCATCAGCAGCCGGAGGAATGTACTGATATGAAGCAGCCCCGGGTGGCTATCGGGCGGCTATGGTGAAGGGCTTCTGCGGCCCATGCTGATAATTACAACTCATGCTGACAGTGTCTCTACTGAGGAACTCGCTACTACGAAACTTCCTCCGCCGTTGATTGTCTGATATGCGAAATTCCAAACTGCGAAGAGAGGTACGAAAATGCAGAGCGTCAGGGGTAGCACTAACAATTCGTCGTTTAATAGCATAATCAGCCAGGGTGAAGATGGCAGCACCGTAGGACAATTTGCTCTTTGGTCGCGGGTCGAAATGTCTGGTCAGGATGAATGTCAGTTTCACACTGATCATATTGACCATACAGCTGATCAGGAGCAGCCCAAACTGAATCAACGGGGTTGTGCTGTATGTCAACAGCAATCCGTGCTGTCGCTTCCCGCTCAATCCGAACCATTGTCTGATATCCCTGCACTGGAATACGCCCTTCACACTGGAGATATGCAAGCCCTCGAACAGAGTCTGACAATAAACAGTGATCACGGTGTCAACATACATGAATATGACCGCCTGCTGTTTATCGCTTTGGAGGCAGAAAATTTTGCAGGCCTGGAACGATTGTGCGAGGCGGGTGCCAATGTCAACGCTACTAATAACAATGGCCAGACGCCCCTGCATATAACCGCCTTATGGGGCAAAGCTGATTACCTGCAACGACTGATCGACTTCGGCGCCAATGTCAATGCCGCTAATAAGCGCGGCTACACCCCCCTGCACTTGGCCTGTACGAGGGACCATGTTGGCTGCACGCAACGACTGATCAACTGCCAGGCGGATGTCGATGCCGCCGGTGATTACCGTCGTACGCCCATGCACATGGCTGCATTGAGCAACAGCAGCAACTGCCTGCAACTACTCATCGACTTCGGGGCAACGGTAAATGCCACTGATAGACTCGGCCGAACCCCCCTGCACTGCGCCGCCAGAAATGGAATCGCCAAAAGCCTGATGGTGCTGCTCAATACCGATCAGGTGAATGTCAATGCCACCGCTGAGTTACACTATACGCCTTTGCACTGTGCAGCCGAGGAGAACAAAACCGATATCGTAAAAGCACTGCTCACTCACACGAAAGTGAATGTCAATGCCACCAACCTTTACGGCGAGACGCCTTTGCACCTCGCAGCCGAAGGGGGTAAAACCGATAGTGTGCAAGAGTTACTCAAAAACAGTAAAGTGCTTGTCAATGCCAAAAATGATTTTGAGAACACCCCCCTGAGCTCTGCAGCCGCAATGGGCAAGGCTGGTAGCGTGGAAGTACTGCTCACTAGCCCGGAAGTGAATTTCAATGTCACAGATCTGATGGGTCTTACACCCTTGGACCGTGCCATTAGTGAAGGCCACAACCGATGTGCAGAACTCCTGCTTGCCAAAGGGGCTAAAAGGGGGGAGGAGTTGTGGCGATGCCGTATTTTGTGAGGGTAATAAACACCAGTAGGTAAAACCGTAACCGGACGCGGGTTGAAAACACCTTCAAAGCAAAGATCATCCGGCCCCGGAAGACTGCGAGTTTGAATAATAAAGTTTATCGATCTCCCTTTGATAAAGAAGATAGTGGTAAGCCTATAACGTGCCGACACTTATCCTTTGGTTATGCTACTGGCGCTTTTGGTCGTGGTAAGCATACATTCAGTTCCGTTGATACTCCGTCAGCACTGGAGTCTTTCTCTCATAAACTTCCAACAGAAAAAGAATTAGTTACTCGTTGGGCGTTTGAACCATCCAGTGAAGGCTACTATTTTACCAAATCAGCTATCAGTCGTGCTATTCAGTCAATTGCCCGGAAGTATTGGGATATGCCAAATGCTACTGAGAAAAACTTCCTGATTTTAATTCCAGAGCATGTCATGGCCTTGAGATTTAAAAAGCAGGAGGGGTGTCTCAAAGTGATTTTTTATGACCCCAATGATACAGGACGGCATAGAACTTTTTCATTATATGATCCTGATAATGCATGTGCTCTTGAGCCTGAGGATATTTTTAGTATTTGGCCTGATGATCAACTAGATAAATTGAATTCAGGAATCATTGTCAGTGATGATGTTCAGGATCATCCTGAACAATGTGATGTCAATGTATTTGGTGATGTGGATTTTCAATCAATTCACGATGATATTTACTTGGCTGGCCACTTAGATCATCCAAAAATCAAGTCATCACTCAAAAGGGAACCAGAAGGAAACCGGAGGCAAGGATAACCAGCACTGAACGGGAATGACTTGTGGTGCTTTCGTGGTCAGGATGTAACAATAAGACATTTAAAGACACGAATAATGCACGCTGCAAAGATTCAATAGTTATGGCAGCACGTCTCTGCATTTAAATCCCGTCTTCAATTTGAGTGCTGCTGCGAGCCTGGTTAAGAATTTCAACAAACGCTTGTTTTTGTTCACCCAATCGGTTTAACAGATGCTTAAATCTGTTGGCATCGATGCCAATGCTGCCAGCATCAGCCCTGGCTCCTCTGGAAATAAGGGTTTGAACAGCGGGTTTGTCTTTTGCCAGAAGTGCGAAAAAAAGCAGCGTTTCTCCTGAATAACAAACTGGCATGCTAACATCGGCATAGGAAGCCATGGCTGCCGGGAGTAATTCCTTGAGCAGCTCCAGATAAGGAGGGCTACATCTCTCCCAAAATGTGTCAAAAACGGTGTATCCCATGTGATTGCGATAGAAAATTCTGGCTCCTGCCCCAATGAGTACTCTGACCACTTCAGGCGTATTTTTTCCTAAAGGTTTTTCGTGGAAGCCAAAAGTGTATATTGCACGAAACAGAGGGGTACATCGCATTAGATCAACCACATTAACATCGGCATGTTTGGCTATCAGTTTTTTCAGTGCCCGCACATGCCCTGATATTGCGGCCACGTGCATGACATTTAGCCCCGCAGTATCTTTTTGATCGAAGAAGGCACCATTATCGATTAAGGTGTCAAATAGTTCAGGGTTTTCAGGAGCCATGGCAGCCAGATAAAGAGCTGTTTTACGAACTACGCTCTGGAGGTTTATATCGGCTTTGAGATCCAGAAGCATTTTCAGTGTTTTAATATCTTTGTTTTGTACAGCATGGTGTAAAGCTGTCATGCCGTTTTTATCTTGCAGGTTGATATCAGCGCCACAGTCTAACAGTGAGCGGATTAACGGCAAGTTGCCTTTTTTCGTGGCAATGTGAATAGCTGCCATCCCATCCCATGAATGACGAACGTCCGGATCGACGCCATTGGTGATCAGTTCAAGGGCTTGTTCTTTCTGGCCCGCCTGCACGGCATGGGCAACGGGTGAGAAATAGATGTCTTGATCAATAGAAGCAGATGAACGGCAGTAAGGGCAATGACTGTTAAATGCAGGATTTGCTGTGCGGCAATCCTGCAGACAATTTTTATGGAATAAATGTATGCCAGGCGTTTGGGCAGGGGGTAATTTAGAAATACCAGCATGTAACACCGTAACCGAATGTGGGCCGAAAACACCTTGAAGGCAAAGTGTGCATTGGGAAGATGCATTTACCAGGGTGGCCTCGCCAGTATCTTTATTATTTGCAAGATGAGGCTGATCGGAAATGATTTTATTTAGTTGGGACTGATTAAAATAATGAGGTGTTAAATCCATGAGTACTACCTTCTCAGGGGTTAAGGAAATAACTGCCAAAACTGCCATCCCCAAAACAGCAGGTCATTAAGCACGGGATTGGGCTTCGAAATTGACTCATTGTTGGAGACTGAGGGTGAATGGAATCTGAATTCAGTATATGACCTTTTGCCGGGTCTGCTTCCGGTTTGTATTTTTGGGAGGCTCTGGCTGGCGACAGGGATATGTCCCATAAAAATATGAACTTTAGTGCATAAAACATATCTAACAAATTATTAACCTAACGATCAGGAGAATGCTCTTCATGTTACCAAACTCAATTGCTGGTGGATCCAGGTATTTTCCTGCGGAATCCACTCATGCTACCCAGGATATTGTTAATAGAACAAATGATGATTCTGAAGATAGGGAAACATACCCGCCTCACCCTGCAATATCCTGGTCGCCCAAAACGAGTACCATCCAGTTAGTTGATAATGATGCGGTAAATCAATCATTACAGCAGGAAGGTGACGATACGGGCACACTTGCTGAAAAGACACCGTTATCCAGCAGAAAGGTGTTGGGACAGAACGCTTCATCCTGGTTGAGTGACACCTGGGGGTTGGTTCGTCGGGCGGCCAAGATAACTTCCAGATCGCTTTCAATCTATATGGCCAGTCCTCAGTCTGGTATTGAGCCAGTTCGTCAATTTATGCAACTGGGGGGGATAGTCGGCGGTAAATTGATGCAATACCATGCTCTTGCATATCCCCAGATCCCAACTTTCAAAAGCGACAGTAACAGCTGTTTCCCGGCAAGCGAGATTGCCCCTGATAAAGTAGAGAGCGTTTTGCAGCGTAATGTGCGGCGGGCACAAGAGACTGGAGCGGTCATTTCTTTAGAGCCTGGCTTTGCCGATGATGGCCCGAGGGCAAAAAGAATAAGGCTGGAAGTACCGATAAAATATATCAAAAATCTGGGGCGGGGGACTGTTTGTCAAATTGATCATTGCGACATTGGCGGGCATAGCTATGCCGTTAAATCTGTATCGGAGAAGTCGGTAAGCAATATCTGTCATGATGCCCGGCTGATCAGAAAATGTTTTTTACCTGCCCTGTGCTGGAAGGGATCTTTGGCATCCAGTCATGTTAAAGGTTATGACAGCACCTTGTCATCCTTCGTGCAAGAGGGAAATTTATTAACAGAGCTTAAAAATACCAAAACACAAGGGCGTGTGTTGGCTGAGCTGTCACGTACCAACAATTATTCTATTCCGGTTCCGGAGGAATCAGGTCTTGCTGATTATATTCAACAGATACCGGTTAAGTTCAAGGTGCCTGAGGTTGCTGAAGATTTTTCCAGTTCTGAGGCTCTGGTCATGGAGCTTATTGAGGGTTGCTCCCTGGATCATCGGGATTCTGCAATCTTTAAACATCTTTTTTTCTCTCATACTGTCTGGGGTGAAGGGGGGGAATTATTTGATAGTAGTGACGCAATGGAGATTACCAGGGAGCTCTGGACTCTGGTGGAAAAGGTCTATATGCAAGCTGCCAGGCAGTCTAATTTTTTGAATGGCGATTTTCAGGAAGGCAATTTCATGATGAAAATGGAATACGATCATATTTGTATCTATTTCATCGATCATGGTAACTGCATCACTGTAGATAACTTTGATGCTGGTGCCCAGGCTGTGCTTGCTGATTGTCTGTTGGTGGATTTATTCCTGTTCTTTCATCAACGTTACCATGGCAAAGGTCAGGATGATAACCTTCAAGCGGTCTCCCAGTATTCTGAATTATCCCAGATGGCCAGTGTTATGGATTTAGTCACCCAACCGTTAACCGATCAATCTTTCCAACCTTACACAGAGTTTATCAATGAGTGGCGTGATGTTTTTGACTGCCAACAGGAATCAGAATTTACTCTTCAGAGGTATGGCCAGGAAATGACAGTCGGGGCTATTTGCCGCGATATCTACCAATTGGTTCAACTCCACCGGACATGGTCGAGGGAGGCGGAGCATATGAATTCCGAACAGGATTTCATCCGGGGGCTACTGGCTTTTCTCTCGAAGGCGGTGAAAAAATACAAGCATATAGATGACACCAATAGAAAAAAGGTCTCCGACGCTGTCATTTTTTCCTTTGATGATTATCTATACGATAAAGGTTGTAGTGAGTCAGATAACCATTTACAGTTCAGGGTCTTTAAGCAGATACAGGCTTATCGCAACCTATACCCTGAAGAACCCTGATCCCCGCAAAAGTATGAATAGCTGACCAAACACAGGTTTACCGCTATAAATTAATCGCCCCACTGATCTGACAACTTTCCTGATCCGTGGGCGAACCCCATACTGTCTTTCCTTCTCCGGGGAGAGCACCAGTTTTTTGAAAAAATTACTTTGTCCTTTGTGCCCTTTGTGCTTACAGTGCTTGTGCGACTTTCACGAGAGCCTCAGTTTATGTGGTGCTTTGATAACTGGTAAACTGCAACTGAAGAAATGAAATGGAGTTATGCAGAATGAGTTCGTCCACCGTTTTGATCACAGGAGCAACCTCCGGTTTTGGTCTGGCCAGTGCCCGGTTATTTGCTCAACATGGCCATTCCCTGATAATCACTGGTCGCCGTTCAGAACGTCTGTTGGCACTGGCGGAAGAGTTGATGCCTGAAGTACCGGTTAACAGTGTCACTTTGGACGTTCGCGATGCCCGGGCAGTATCAGAAATGGTGGATTCACTGCCTGACGAATTTCGCAATATTGAGGTTCTGGTCAACAATGCCGGACTTGCGCTGGGTGCCGGGCCTGCGTGGGAAGCCAGCCTGGAAGACTGGCATACCATGATTGATACCAACGTGACCGGTTTGGTGAATGTCACCCATAAGTTGTTGCCCATTCTACGTGAGCAACCCAAAGCTTCCATTATTAACCTGGCTTCAGTGGCTGCTAACTGGGCTTATCCGGGCAGCCATGTCTATGGCGGCAGTAAGGCATTTGTTGCCCAATTCTCCCGTAATCTTCGTTGTGACCTGGCTGGTAGTGGTGTGCGTGTGACCAGTCTTGAGCCCGGCATGTGTGAAACCGAGTTTTCATTGGTGCGTTTTAAGGGAGATCAGGAGAAAAGCGACAGTATTTATAAAGGGGTTAACCCGCTTCGTCCGGAAGACATTGCTGATATTATTCTCTGGATTGCACAACAGCCGACGCATATAAATATCAACAGTCTGGAAGTGATGCCAACTTCTCAAGCGTGGGATAACTTCAAAGTAGTCCGAAAAGAGGACTGATGGGAAGTTATGTGGCACCCAGGGATCAACTGGTTATGTTACCTTTGATGCTCTGGGTAAGCAGGATTTTTGCCAAACCCTCCATTTTGCGCTTCATTGCGCTTTGCGTAACTGGGAGCTTCGCGCAGCTCCCTTTGGTGCTCAATGATTGAAAAGTTACCATCCGTAATTTCTTCTGGCTGAGTCGTTTGGGCATTACTTGTCGCCTGGTTCTGGTTTAGCGAGTTAACTACAGCAACTGGTCGTAAATCTTGTGGATTAGGGAGTACGATAGGAAGGTGAGTTAACCGATAATCTGGATTGGAATGGCTCGCTAGTGTTGGCTTCCTGATCTCAGGCTCTATTAAATCTAATGACCCGAAATAAAGATCAAAAAAAGCAGGATTGAATGAAGATGACTTATTTGAGAGATTCATTGAACTATTGAAACACCGATTAAGACCTCTCTTTTTTATAAAAGTTCTTTCCTGACACAACGCATTTAATATTTATGTCAACCAGGTATAAAGATTTGCTATGGCTATTAGCAGATGTGATGTAAAACGCTTCGGAAGGCAGCATCTCACGAATGTAGAAGCTGGTGGTAAGTAGTTGGCCAAATGGAATCGTATATTTCTGTCTAAACGGGCAGTTACTATGCAAGGCACAACGTAGGTAGCATAGCCGTAGCTATGTGACCGGAATTGTAACGCAGTAGAGTGACTGATCAATTAGTCAGAAAATATGATTTCATTTGGTTAACTACTTTGGGTAACTGGCAGAGAGGTCATTGATGGTAACGCCAATAACCTCTTTCAGAGTATTTCCCGGGTCGGCCAAGCCCTGTTATTCGTTGATCACTGGCAAGTATATTGTGAATCCGGCAAAGATTTTGTCTGGATCTTTTATCAAAGGGGTGTTGTTCTTCCAGATGGCTTTCCAGTAACGGCTTGAACCGTATGTATTTTTAGAAATAGATGCTAACGTATCTCCACGCTTTATCAGGTATGGATCCCCTTTTTTGCTTTGAACAAATTTATCCGCTGGTTTTGGAAAAGTTAATGTTACTCCCTGTTTTATTATATTTTTAGAATCAATTTTTTCGGAATTTGAATTCTTAATGACTACCCATTGTTCATAATCACCGTATATTTCGAATGCAATTTTCATCAGAGTGTCATTTTGGTTGACGGTGTAATAGCCTTGACTATAGGAAAGATCGTTTATATCTGAACCTGATGTAGCAAAATTCGATAGTTTATAAGATATGGGTTTTGGCTTATTTTCTGTATAGGTGTTTGAAAATGAGTAACTTTCTTTTGTTTTTGTGATATCTGCCTGACTGGGGTTTTCAGAAATTGGTGATGGCTCTTTGTCTCTGTTAACCGTGGCTTCTATTTGCTTTGAGTCAGAGCAGGCAGCCAGACCAAATGCCAGGCTGATGATCAATAAACTTTTCATATCTACACCTGAATAGAATGTTTTTAAATTAAGTAATTTTATTGTTGGTGAGAAAAATGAATAAATAAAGGTCGTTTGGTTTATTTGACTGACTAGGTATTAACTATTACTTAACAATTAAGTCAGGTATGCTTTATTGACAGTCATATCTGTTATCGGTACATGGAGTCACTTAATCCTGTTTCTTCATTTTCAGTTAACTGTGCAAGGTTAAAGCCGGGTCATACGGTACCCTCAGCAGCCCTTTCTTGATGACCATCAAGCCCGCAGATCACCTTGGGAAAACGTGATTAGTACATTTCACATCTATTTGTGCGGTCTCCACGTAGAGTTGGGTTGCAACTTTGCAAATTTTTCCGCAATCTGCTTGCCAGATAAAAAATGGTATTAAAAGACATAGCATTAACTTTTCGTTGAGAGGGCCGGATGATAAGTAACGAGGCATACCCATGAAGGTTGCACTGATTGGAGCCGGTCTTTCCGGGATAAAAGCCGCAAGTCTGTTGGTGGAATTGGGGCATAAAGTGACTGTTTTTGAGAAAAGTCGCGGGTTGGGTGGACGGTTAGCCAATCGACGGGAAGCATGGGGTAAGCTGGATCTTGGTGCCCAGTACTTTACCGCCAGGGACCCGGGGTTTCAGAAACAGGTAGAGTTCTGGCTGCAAGCTTCTGCGGTAAAGGTCTGGGATTTTTCACCCTATTGTGTTGAACAGGGCGCATTAACACCTTCACCGGATGAAACTGTGCGCTACATCGGTTCACCGTTAATGAATCAGCTGGTTTATTGTTTGAGTAGCAACGTTGCCGTTAACTTCCGGTGTCACATCTCGAAGGTGGAAAAGAGCCGGGAAGGATGGCGACTGTTCGCTTCCGGTGGCGCACTTTTTTCCGGCTTCGATTGGTTGATTGTCAGTAGTCCTGCAGAGCAAAGCCGTACCCTGCTTGATAGCTGCTCTGATGTGATGGCCCATGTACCTGAGGCCGTCCATCAACCCTGCTGGGCAGCAGGCCTTGCTACCCGGGGAAAAATTCCAGAAGATGTGCAGGGCATCTTTGGTGATGAAACGGTCCGCTGGGTTTCCCGGTTATCCAGCCGACCCGGTTTTATCAAAGCGCCGGATGTTGACGATGTCTGGATGTTGCATTTTTCGCCTGAATGGTCTGAACGACAGGGTAAAGAAACGGCAGTGGACATTGGTCAGACCGGTTTGAACTGGTTGCAGACGTTAATGGCTACCGAGCTTGAGAAAATTGCAGAATATCGACATTACTGGCGCTATGCCAATATTAAGCCAGTAATCTTTGATAAACCTTATCTTATGGATAAACATCAGCGGCTTGCTGTCATTGGTGCCTGGTGTGCTGGTGGCAGGGTTGAGGGGGCCTGGTTGTCAGCGCAGAGGTGTATACAGGATCTGTCGAGTTAATATCTTTTCTCCATCAGATCAGCGATGATTATGATGGAGGATTTCTGGTTGGGAAATATATGGTTTTATTGGAGATCAAAGGGTTTCAAATCAGCAGGTCTCTCAAAGCCACGGGCTAATGACAAATCGGAAATGCCACAGTGTACTAACAGTTCTTCCATACTTATGCTTTATTGAATTCAGATAGACGGCAGGGGGAACGCATAGCAGGATATCACGCATAGGCAAATCACCGCCCTAAAGAAATTCAGTTACCCCCAGATTCCGAATGCTGGCTGATGATGCAGGAATCCTATCCTATTCCTGAGTTTTCAAAACTGGTGGGTGAGAAATTAACTCATCTCACCTACGCTTTTTGTGCAGTTACGATAATTCTGCTGTTTTTGCATTAGCTGCTAACTCTCCTTTTTTCCGCGCCAATTCTTCACTCAGGCCTTGTTTTAAAGCTGATCGATAGGCTAAGTATCTTTTATGGCTTGCCTTGCCTTGCCTTTATCCGATGTGACGTATTTGGCCCTGGTCGCCTTGCCTTTATTGGATAAGGCTGGGCCGTTTGTGTTACACGGCTGATGGTAATGATTAAGCTTCTCCTTTGTCAGAGGTCTGCCTTTTAGTACTATTATCAGTGTTCATACAACTTCTTGGCCCGTTGTACACGTGGTTTTTTTGTGCAGCTTCGTTTTGCGCTTTATTCTTGATTTTTTTGTAAAGCTCTCTTTGGCGAACCCTTTTCTGCTCCCTTAGGCGCTGTGCATAAATGGGGTCATTCTGGTAACGTTCCCTTGCATTCTTCCTTTTGTACTCCCTTAGGCGCTGTGCATAAATGGGGTCATTCTGGAAACGTTCCCTTGCATTCTTTCTTTTGGACTCCCTTAGGCGCTCGGCGTAAGCGGGATCTTTGCTACGCTCCCTTTGGAACACCCTGCTGCGCTCCCTCAGGCGCTCAGCGTAAGCGGGATCTTTACAACGCTCCCTTTGGCGCTCCCTCTGGCGCTCTGCGTAATCGGGATCATTATGGTAGCGTTCCCTTTGGCGCACCCTTTTGCGCTCTGCATAATCGGGATTATTCTGGTAGCGCTTCCTCTGGAGCTTCCTCTGGAGCTCCCTTTGGCGCTCTGCATAATCGGGATCATCCTGGTAGTGCTTCCTTCTACGCTTAACTCTTGAAGCGTTAGTATCAACAATTGCTTCTGCTGGGGGTGTGTGGTTATCAATTGAAGTTTGGTTTCCGTTTAATGGGTTAACTACAGCAACTTGTGGTAAATTTTGTTGGTTAGAGTGTACGACAGGAGGATTATTTAACTGATAATCAGGATTCGAATAGGTCGCCGGTGTTTGCTCCATGATCTCAGTCTCGCTCCCCGATAAGCATAGCTGCTCAAGAAAGTGGATATCTGGTATTGGTGATAGCGGATCATTAGCGAGTCCATCACCAGGATCCCAAGGTAGATATGCATCAAGAACTGATTGTAGTTCCTCAGAAATATCAGTTCCGAAAAAGCCTGCAGTATCGGCAAGTGTTAGAGGTGCAATATTATATTCATTCAAAAAGTTACAAGGACCAGTGCTATTTCGGTGTGTATCTGGTTGATCATGATATACAGGCAAAGGAGTTCCATACGCCTGGACAGACATGCCTTGATACGTCGGCTGTTGTTCATTTGTACCTGACTGACGTGTTTGTTCTATTGAACACGCATAACGCCCGGCGAAATCAATATTGAAATGAGGTGGTTTATTATAGTAGTGATACATTTGAATTATAGAATCATTGAATTACAGCTTAAGATCTGTTCTTTTTAGAAAAGTTCCTCTGATAAATAACCTGTCAATATCTACATCAAACAAGCACAAGAAATTACTTCTGACCCCCTTGATTTCCCATGGGGTAGGGCATTAATACTAGACTTGCGGTCACTGGTTTTTAAAATTTCTCCCGGGACGTATTGACAGGGGTTGTTATTTCTGAAAGGGCTGTAATTTCTATTGTTTAACTCAGGATTAATGATAAGTAGTTAACCAAATGAAATCATATTTTCTGACTAAGTGATCAGTCACTCTG
>NZ_JAHHPM010000055.1 GCF_024606345.1 Endozoicomonas sp. YOMI1 | reverse complement strand
TACCCTGGTGGCCTGTGCGCTGCGCAATAAAAACAGTAATAAAATGCACCCGGTGTCTGAACCCTTCACCGCCGACGACCAGTGCTCGGAAGATGAATTACTACTGCGCCAGGTGCTGCGTTTCGGAGATACCGTCGATATCATCCGGATCTATCCGCCCAGGGCAGACTTTCCCGCCATTAACCGGGCACCGGGTTCAGAAAAATTGACTGCTGCAACCCTCAGTGACGGTTATTTTCATCCGGAAGCCATTGAGCTACTGGGTGTGGTCAATGATCCAAAGTTCACGCTGCTGGTCCAGGCAGCACTGCTGACGTTCCGGAATCTGGCCAGCATTACCGGAGGCTGGCATCATCACAATCTTGCTAATCCGTTTTCAAGTAAATACGGGTTGGTGGTAGATAATGATAAACGACGGTTACGGATTGAACAGGCACCTGAGTCTTATATGTGCCTGGGAGAAAGTCTGGATAACCTGGTTCGGCTCGCTATCGCGCAAAAAGCCGGGGTCCAGCCCTGTTTTGCAGAGCATCCCAGGCACAAGGCCAGGCACAAGGCCAGTCACAAGGATAGTGCCGGGGCACCGGATTGCTGGGACCCAGGTATCGGGTTCGCCGGTGCCTACCGAAAGCTGCACAGTGAACAAGAGCTGCGGCAAGTTCAGTTACCCGCCATGACCCTGAAGGAAAAGATTATTATCGTTGCTGAGGAACTGCCCGGCATAGAATCATTGCTATCGTCGGCCACCGGCAAGGGCATCCGGTCAGAGATTGGGCGACTGCAACGGAAGGGAATCCTGCCCGCCATTGGCACACCGCGACAATCTGAGCTGGAGCAGATATTCAAACAACCTGACTGTGTCGGTGCCCGGATACTTAATAAGCGTGAGCTTGCGGTGGTGCCTGTTGAATATGAAGGGGGAATCTATTACCGAATGGTGCCAAAACTTAAAAGGCAACGCACTGAGTTCGATAATGATGCCTTTTGCCACAACACCGACCCTGCCCCTAAACGGGCGGCAGTGAGGCATTGAGGGCTTCTTGCTCAGAGAGGTTTTCCTGACTGAACCATTGCCAGAGGATGTCAGGAATCTTTTGCACCGGGGGCATCAGGTGTCTGCTGAACCCACTCCTCAAACCCTGAAAACGTTCCATTTGTCCGATTAATTTCCTCAGTAATCAACTGGCGAGCTTGATCAGGGGTGTAACCTTTAGCGGTGAAAACGTGCATTGCCCACTGGTAATTTTTCGCGTAGATCTGTCGTGTGGTGTAAGGCACTTCCTCCACCATACTCCTGGCAAAATCAAGGCTGCTGCCCCGGCCAAGTGCTTCTTTGGCGAGCTCCTCGCACTCTGGCATAGAGTACCCTTTGTCCCAGAGTTGCTTCAGACTCCATTGAAACACCTTCTCGCGGCTGGCGTCTTGCCAGGGGTATGCTTCTGCTGCTTCTGTGATCAGACCGGCATCAGTCTCAATCTTACAGGGCTTGGCAAACTCACATACTAATTGACGGGCATCGTCGAGACTGTAGCCTTTGATCAACAACTCCTCGACAGCGCGATCTATGATGCCTTGTATTTTCCTGGTTTGATATATTTGCAACCCGGCAATTACCCCGAGTTTTCTGGGGGGCAAGCCAATATCATAGGCGCTTAGCGCTTTTTTTGCCGCCATCCTGACCGGATTGTCAGGGGGGGCAAACCAGTTCTTCAGCGCAGTAACTTTATTAATGAGTCGCTGGAACAAGCTTTTTTTCAAGGGCTTCAATGGCTGGCCGGGTTGTGGGGGGTTGTAGGGTTGAATACCACCGATATTAGCCCTATCGCCGGACAACCCTAACAGCGCCAGTGCCTGATCACCCTGAAGTTTTGCCTGTCCTGCGACGTTGTCAGGGCTGGCATCTTTTGCTGGTAACTGCACAGCATCTGTTGCCATCCGATTGATGTCGCCATGGGACTGCTCAATCAATTGATTCGCTGCTGTCGTCGCTTCTTCCGTGGAAAAGCCTTTTTGTTCTATATGCTCAATCATCCGGGGGCGAAGTTGATCGTCTATGAATTGAGTTTTCCCCTGTCCTGCTTCCGGAGTCTCCTTAACCCACTGCTGAAAACCGGAAAGCTCTGCACCTGACCGCTGCAGTGCATCCGTTACCCTATGCAGGGCTTCATGGTACGGATAACCTTTATCCTGAAATGTGCCAATAGCCCATTGAAAATTCTCAGGATGGAGTTGTTTAAGCTGAAACTTTGCAGTAACGGGCATCCCCTCTATAAGTCGATCGACTATTTCAGTGACTGTGACAGCCTTTTTACGGCTCTGTTCAATGCCCCGGCCCAACGCTCTTTTGGCAAACTCTGTGGCTTCTTTGGGTGAGTACCCTTTGGCCAACAGCTTAACTTTACTCTGATCAAACAACGTTTTAAGGCCAGAGTCTTTCCATTCCTTAAGGTCTGCGGCCTCAGTTACCAGATGCACGTCGGCGTCCCGGTGACAAGTCTGGGCAAACTCATTTACCAATGAGAAGGCCTCCTTAACGGTGTAACCCTTGATGATCAACTCGCTACGGGCATCATCGAGAACTTTCTGGATTCGCTGAGCTTGATAACGTTGCAGTCCCGGAAGCAGCCTGATCGGTACCGGTGCTTTTGAAGACTTATAGGAATGCAATGATTTGTCGGCACCATCATTGCTGTTATGGGCTGTTTTGTCCGATGAATGCAGCAATTTCCTGGGAACAATCTTATTAACGGCGCGCCTGAACCATCCTGTCTTTGCTTCCGTAGCTTTCGCAGGTTGCGCGCTCTCATGGGTTTGCTGAGTATTGTTTGGTCCGTTGACGCCGCCAATATGAGGCATGATTGATCACCTTTTGCCAGTAAATAATCAGGTTATCGTAACCAATGCCGGATATTTTACTGTTCACCAATGCTAATCACGATATCGTGGTTGCAGTCAATCCTCGTGTTATTGTTGGTACCGGGCGTTGCACAGTAACCGAGCGCCCTCTCATAGCGGTCTCCAATCTTGAGCGAACTGTCCGGAAATTACCCTGTGTTGAGCATCGCATTACGGATGCTTTTGAGCGGGCCATTGAGGGAAAAAATCCGGAACAGTTACTGCGTCTGGCTACTCGGCATCGGTCATTTATTGAGCAGTACCCGGCTTGTCTTTTATTGGCAGACAAAGAAGGCAAAACATTGGTTCATCGGATGGCAGCGTCAGGTTATACGCTGTTGATCCGTAAAGCGCTCAACACTGAGCAAGGTAAACGTGCAGTGTGCGCAAAAGATCATAATGACGACATGGGATTACACCATGCAGCACGAGTTCAAACAGCCGGATGTCTTGATGTGATCATTGCCTCCGGCGCAGGTGCGCAGTTGTTGCTGGAACAGAATAAAGAAGGGTATCCTCTTGAGGCGCTGAAAATTGAGGCTCTCTCCTATAAACTCAGGATGAATGAAACGGAACAGCAGCTTTTGCAAGAGGTCTATTCACTGATTTGCCACAGGCATTATCAGGAGGCGATGGACTATTTGGATGACCATAAAATAGCCTTGGCCGCTTTGCGATTTATCAATGACCAACAGCAACAGGCATTATCTGCTGTCTCCGTCAGGAGCCTTCTGAACAAAGGATTGCAAAAGCGCCTCGGCACCCTGGAAAGGATAATAGATCAAATAATAGACCTGTTATTAGGTTTCTTCAAAGGTTGCTAAATGGTTGATAGCCTGTCAGTCAAACCCCATATTTCGAAGGCTTCTTCAAAGGGCTGAGAACACTCGCCTGACCGTTTCCGAATGGACTGACCAAAAACGGATTCTTCCGGCAAAAACCACCAGGGAAGCTGGCCGATGGCACACCGCAAGGTCTCCTTATGCACAAACCACTCGATGTACTCTTGCTGTGCAGCTTATAAAAAGCAGCATACCGTTTGGACTACACGGTGCTGGCCGGGCTTTTTTCAGTAATCGCCAATAGTCTCGCAGAATCATATCCCGGAAATGGTTGGGAAAAAGCATGGAAGCGCCCGATGTGCAGGTCGTCCCCATAGGTAAGGATTCGGGAGAATATTACCGACAACCCGCCAGATTTGGTGACATCTCTAATGTGCGAGATTTCCAGGAATTGCCGTGGTGAGGAAGCGTTGATACCTGCTGAGCAACGTGTTTCAGTGACTTTCAGAGATGCCGCAATGGGCGCGGGATCGCATTGTTTATGTTGACCATGAGATCAATCGTCTCAAATGTAAAAAAGACGACATTATTCTGGACTT
>NZ_JAHHPM010000581.1 GCF_024606345.1 Endozoicomonas sp. YOMI1 | reverse complement strand
CTTAAGCGTCCGTAGCGAGGATTGCGAGAAATTGAGGATAAAAATTTCTGCTTCTGAGGAGAATAGCGGGGCTATTTGACGAAGAAGCAGGAGTTTTTAGACCAATTTATCGCAACCGCAGTAGGACAGTCTTAAGTTCGACAGGCTCCTGGTGGGGGTCGTCAAAGATCGCAGGTGTCCGATACCGTGCCTGTTTAGTCAGGGGTCTTTCTTCGGAAAGGGTTATAGGTAGAGGACTTAATGTCCTGCGTAGACGGTGAGTATGCGTTTTATCCAAAACGATATACACCCATCACCGTATTGTAAGCGCTTAATGATTTATCACTGATAAATCATAAGTGAAACTTCATAAATTTGGAGTAAAGCCCATGGCGTTAGGACTCGAAGACAAGAAGGCTATTGTGGCCGAAGTCAGCGAGGCTGCACAAAGCGCTCTGTCGGCTGTAATCGCGGACTACCGTGGTCTTACTGTTAGTCAAATGACTGCTCTGCGCAAGCAGGCTCGTGAAGGTGGCGTCTACCTGAAGGTAGTACGTAACACCCTGGCCAAGCGCGCTGTAGAAGGTACTGAGCTTCAGTGCCTGCAGGAAGTTCTGGTAGGCCCTACTGTGCTTGCTTTCTCTATGGAAGATCCGGGTGCCGCTGCGCGTCTGATGAAGGATTTTGCCAAAGAGAACAAAGAGCTGGACATCAAAGCACTGTCTATTTCCGGACAGCTGCTGGGTGCAGAACAGATCGATGTTCTGGCCAAGATGCCTACTCTGGATCAGGCTCGCGCAATGCTGATGAGCGTAATGATCGCACCGGTAAACAAGCTGGCAAGAACTCTGATCGAGATTCCTGCAAGCATTACCCGTGTTGTGGCAGCTATTGCCGACGAGAAGAAGAAAGCCGCTTAATCCTTGATGGTTTTCTTGCTTTTTTGCTTAAACAAATTCTGGGGCCTGCTATTTGTTTGCCCCAACCAAGATTTTTGGAGATATAGAGATGGCTCTGTCCAAAGAAGATATCCTGAATGCAATCGCTGAAATGTCTGTAATGGACGTTGTTGAACTGGTTTCCGCTATGGAAGAAAAGTTCGGCGTTTCCGCTGCTGCTGCTGTTGCCGTTGCTGCTGCTCCTGCTGAAGCTGCTGCCGCTGCTGAAGAAAAAACCGAGTTCGACGTAATCCTGACTGACGCTGGCGACAAGAAAGTTAACGTCATCAAGGTAGTACGTGCTGCTACTGGCCTGGGTCTGAAAGAAGCCAAGGCTGTTGTAGACGGCGCTCCAGCTCCTCTGAAAGAAGGCGCTTCTAAAGAAGAAGCTGAAGAGCTGAAGAAGCAGCTGGAAGAAGCCGGTGCTAAAGTAGAAATCAAGTAATTTTCTACAAAAGCATTGCATAATCCCGAGTCTGTTGCATAATAGGTTCAGGTGGCTGGTGCCTGCGAGGGTGCCGGCCTTTTTTCCGTTGTATGAGCTATATCGTCTGAGTAACTGTATTGCGCATAGATCCTGTCCTTTATCATGAAAATTCTCACTCTTTTCAGTCTTTATGGCTGGACGGGGTTCTTCGTGATGTTGGCTGGGTTATTGCTGTTTTGGCAGATCGTTGTGCCAGAGATATGGACTTGGAAAAGTCATCACAGAGACTGATTAATCTGGAGAAGGCTTTTTGTATTGGTGTGAAACGTTTAAATACAGGGATTTTCCGGTAATTATAGTACCACTTCAGATCAAGCTATGAGATGATGGTAGGTTGCTGTAGAGAATTCATGCTGTGACCGTTTAGCCCCAGCCTGACATGCTAGCTGTTCGATGATTCATCGGGCAGATTTGAATACCGCTTCCGTTGCCTTGTGCGATGTAAGCGGTATTGACGTGTTAGCAGGGTAGTAAATCTGAACAATAGTTTCATATTGCTTTCTGTTCAGGCACTAAAGCTCATACAACGGTTGATGTCTATAACGACATGAAGTGTATACAACGATGCGCAAGTGTCTGTAACGGCATTAAGAGTATCTGCAACACCGCAAAGGTGTCTGTGATACAGGTCAGTAGAAGATGACCATAAAAAGTTGAAAATTTATTGGTTTTGACAGGGAGCCACCCGCTCTCAAACTAACCTATTATGGCCAGGCGACGCCGTCTGAAGTCAAAAACAGGTAACCAAGCTGGGGAACGCTGATGGCATACTCGTATACAGAGAAAAAACGCATCCGCAAGGACTTCGGCAAGCTGCCGAGTGTCATGAATGTGCCGTATCTGCTGGCGATTCAGCTTGATTCATATCACAAGCTGTTGCAGTCAGGTAAAGAATCGGCAGCCAGAGAAGATATCGGGCTCCACGCAGCCTTCAAATCCGTCTTTCCAATCGTAAGCTATTCCGGCAATGCCGCACTTGAGTATGTTAGCTACAGACTGGGTGCTCCTGCGTTTGATGTCAAGGAATGCCAGCTCAGAGGCGTCACTTACGCAGTACCTTTGCGGGTCAAGGTGCGTCTGATTATTTACGATAAAGACTCCGCTAACAAGGCAATCAAGGATATCAAGGAGCAGGAAGTGTACATGGGCGAAATTCCGCTCATGACCGATAACGGTACCTTTGTTATTAATGGTACAGAGCGTGTTATCGTATCCCAGCTGCATCGCTCTCCGGGCGTATTCTTTGATAATGACCGGGGTAAGACTCACTCCTCCGGTAAGCTGCTATATTCTGCCCGTGTTATTCCTTACCGTGGCTCATGGCTGGACTTTGAGTTTGATCCCAAGGATTTGCTGTATGTCCGTATCGACCGTCGTCGTAAGCTGCCTGCCACCATTCTGCTGAGAGCCATCGGGCTTTCCAATGAAGAAATTCTTGAGAGTTTCTTTGATTTTGTTGAATTCAACATTGGCGCTGAAAATGTCAGCACCGAGTTTGTTGCTGATCGCCTGAGAGGCGAGGCAGCCAGCTTTGATATCTACGATAAAGACGGTAATGTGGTTGTAGAACAAGGTCGTCGTGTCACTGCACGACATCTCCGTGAACTGCAGAAAGCCAAAATCAAGAACCTGGATGCGCCGGTAGATTACATCTATGGCCGTGTTCTGGCAAAGACCGTTATTCACAAAACTACCGGTGAAATCATTGTTGAGTGCAACACTGAAATTACCCCTGACGTTTATGAAACACTGCTGTCTGCCGGCATCAAAACGGTAGAAACTCTTTACATCAATGAGCTGGAGTGTGGTCCGTTCATGTCTGACACCCTGCGTGCAGATACCACCACCAATCGTCTGGAAGCGCTCGTTGAAATCTACCGCATGATGCGCCCCGGTGAACCACCAACACAGGATGCTGCTGAAGCCCTGTTCCAGAATCTGTTCTTCTCAACTGAGCGTTATGATCTGTCTTCCGTCGGTCGAATGAAGTTCAACCGCCGTCTGGGGCGTGATGAAGATACCGGTTCCGGTGTTCTGGATAACGCCGACATTATTGATGTCCTGCGCATCCTCGTTGATATCCGCAATGGTAAAGGTGTCTGTGACGATATCGATCACCTGGGTAACCGCCGTGTCCGTTCCGTTGGTGAAATGGCTGAAAACCAGTTCCGTGTGGGTCTGGTGCGTGTTGAGCGTGCTGTTAAGGAGCGTCTGAGTCTGGCTGAATCCGAAGGTTTGATGCCTCAGGATCTGATCAATGCCAAACCGGTGGCGGCGGCTATCAAGGAATTCTTCGGTTCCAGTCAGCTGTCCCAGTTTATGGATCAGAACAACCCGCTGTCTGAAATTACTCACAAGCGTCGTGTATCTGCGTTGGGCCCGGGTGGTCTGACCCGTGAGCGTGCCGGCTTCGAAGTGCGGGACGTACATGCGACTCATTATGGTCGTGTCTGCCCGATTGAGACGCCTGAAGGTCCAAACATCGGCCTGATTAACTCGCTGGCAACCTATGCCCGTACCAACGACTATGGCTTCCTGGAAGCACCTTACCGTCGCGTTGTCGATGGCAAGGTAACTGATGACGTTGATTACCTGTCGGCCATTGAAGAAGGCGAATACGTTATCGCCCAGGCCTCTGCGGCCATGGACAAAAACCGACAGTTGACTGAAGAGCTGGTTGTTGTTCGTTACCGTGGTGAGGCCACCCTGATGAGCCCGGATAAAGTCCAGTACATGGACGTGTCCACCAAGCAGATGGTATCTGTTGCAGCCTCTCTGATTCCATTCCTTGAGCACGACGATGCTAACCGTGCCTTGATGGGATCGAACATGCAACGTCAGGCCGTACCAACCCTGAGAGCAGAGAAGCCTCTGGTCGGTACCGGTATGGAGCGTAACGTTGCTTCTGACTCCGGTGTCTGTGTGGTTGCCCGCCGTGGCGGTGTGATCGATACCGTTGATGCAGCCCGTATTGTAGTTCGTGTGAACGATGATGAAGTGCAGCCAGGTGAGGCTGGTGTTGATATCTACAACCTGACCAAGTACACCCGTTCTAATCAGAACACCTGTATTAATCAGCGTTCCCTGGTTAAGGCTGGCGATCAGATTGCCCGTGGCGACATCATGGCGGATGGTCCGTCTGTTGATATGGGTGAGCTGGCGCTGGGCCAGAACATGCGTGTCGCGTTCATGCCCTGGAACGGTTACAACTTTGAGGACTCCATCCTTATTTCCGAGCGTGTCGTTCAGGAAGACCGCTTTACCACGATACACATTCAGGAACTGACCTGTGTGGCCCGTGACACCAAGCTGGGTGCGGAAGAGATCACTGGCGATATTCCCAACGTTGGTGAGTCTGCCCTGAACAAGCTGGATGAAGCCGGTATCGTTTATGTCGGTGCTGAAGTGGGCGCTGGTGACATTCTGGTGGGTAAGGTAACGCCAAAAGGTGAAACCCAGCTGACGCCGGAAGAGAAATTGCTACGTGCCATCTTTGGTGAGAAGGCGTCTGATGTTAAGGATACCTCTCTGCGTGTACCGACCAGCGTGAAAGGTACGGTTATTGACGTTCAGGTCTTTACCCGTGATGGTGTAGAGAGGGACTCTCGTGCGCTTTCTATTGAAAAGGCGCAGCTGGATGAGTACCGCAAGGACCTGAATGAAGAGTTCCGTGTGGTTGAGCATGACACTTTCGCCCGTCTGCGTGGTGCCCTGCGTGATCAACCGGTTGTTCGGGCACCGGGTCTTGGCAAAGGTGACCGGATCAGCGACAGCTATCTGGATGGCCTGGAGCACGAGCAGTGGTTCAAACTGTCCATGGAAGACGAAGCGCTCAATGAGATGCTGGATCTGTCCAGAGAACAGCTGAAAGAGCGTCGTGCCCAGCTGGATGAGCGTTTCGAAGACAAGAAGAAGAAGCTCCAGACCGGCGATGATATGGCTCCTGGCGTGCTGAAGATTGTCAAGGTCTACCTGGCCATCAAGCGTCGTATCCAGCCTGGTGACAAGATGGCGGGTCGTCACGGTAACAAGGGTGTTATCTCCATTATCATGCCGGTAGAAGACATGCCCCACGATGAAGAGGGTAATCCGGTTGATATCGTACTGAACCCTCTGGGTGTTCCGTCGCGAATGAACGTTGGTCAGGTGCTGGAGACTCACCTGGGGGCTGCGGCCAAGGGTCTTGGCGTCAAGATCAACCGCATGCTGGAAGCTCAGCAGAGCATGGTGGAACTGCGCAAGTTCCTGGATGAGGTCTACAACGGTATTCCTGGTTCCAGCCCGGTGGAGGTTGACTCTTTCGGCGATGCAGAAGTGCTGGAACTGGCCCGTAACCTGCGTGGCGGTGTCCCGATGGCAACGGCGGTATTTGATGGTGCCAAGGAGACCGAGATCAAGCGCCTGCTGCGTCTGGCGGACATGAATGACAGTGGTCAGGTCAAGTTATTTGACGGTCGTACCGGTGAATTCTTTGAGCGTCCGGTCACCGTTGGCTACATGTACATGCTCAAGCTGAACCACTTGGTAGACGACAAGATGCACGCTCGTTCTACTGGTTCTTACTCTCTGGTTACCCAGCAGCCTCTGGGTGGTAAGGCTCAATTCGGTGGCCAGCGTTTCGGGGAGATGGAGGTCTGGGCACTGGAAGCCTACGGTGCTGCCTACACTCTGCAGGAAATGCTGACTGTGAAGTCCGATGACGTCACCGGCCGTACCAAGATGTACAAAAACATCGTGGATGGCGACCACAGAATGGAAGCCGGTATGCCGGAATCCTTCAACGTACTGTTGAAGGAAATCCGCTCACTGGGCATTGACATCGAACTGGAAACCGAATAACGAACGTGTGGCCAGGGTGCCTGCTTTCTGGTGATAGAACAGCAGGCACCTTGCACCGCGAGGAGATACGATCTTGAAAGACTTATTGAATCTGCTCAAGACACAGGGCCAGACGGACGAATTCGACGCTATTCGGATTGCGCTGGCTTCACCGGACATGATCCGGTCCTGGTCATACGGCGAAGTTAAAAAGCCGGAAACCATTAATTACCGTACGTTCAAGCCTGAGCGTGACGGTCTGTTCTGTGCCAAGATTTTTGGCCCGGTCAAAGACTACGAGTGCCTCTGTGGTAAGTACAAGCGACTGAAGCACCGTGGTGTTATTTGTGAGAAGTGTGGTGTTGAGGTTGCCCTGGCCAAGGTGCGTCGTGAGCGCATGGGTCACATTGAGCTGGCCAGCCCGGTTGCTCACATCTGGTTCCTGAAGTCCCTGCCATCCCGTATTGGTCTGTTGCTGGACATGACCCTGCGGGATATCGAGCGGGTGCTGTACTTTGAGTCTTATGTTGTGGTTGATCCGGGCATGACCACGCTGGAGAAAAACCAGCTGCTGTCGGATGAGCAATACTACGAAGCCCTGGAAGAGTTCGGTGATGACTTTGATGCCCGTATGGGTGCCGAAGCCATCAAAGGTCTGCTGGCCGATATTGACATCGAAGACGAAGTCAACACGCTGCGTGAAGAGATTCCACAGACCAACTCTGAAACCAAGCTGAAGAAGCTGAGCAAGCGTCTGAAGCTGCTGGAAGCGTTTCATAACTCAGGCAACAACCCTGAGTGGATGATCCTGACCGTTCTGCCGGTTCTGCCGCCGGATCTGCGCCCTCTGGTACCTCTGGATGGTGGCCGTTTTGCCACGTCTGACCTGAACGATCTGTATCGCCGGGTGATCAACCGTAACAACCGTCTGAAGCGTCTGCTGGATCTGAACGCGCCGGACATCATCGTCCGTAACGAAAAGCGGATGCTGCAGGAGTCCGTTGACGCACTGCTGGATAACGGTCGTCGTGGTCGTGCCATCACCGGTTCTAACAAGCGTCCTCTGAAATCCCTGGCCGACATGATCAAGGGTAAGCAGGGTCGTTTCCGTCAGAACCTGCTGGGTAAGCGGGTAGACTACTCTGGTCGTTCGGTTATTACGGTTGGTCCTACCTTGCGTCTGCATCAGTGCGGTCTGCCCAAGAAGATGGCGCTGGAGCTGTTCAAGCCATTTATCTTCGGTAAGCTGGAAGCCAAGGGGTTGGCTACCACCATTAAAGCTGCCAAGAAAATGGTTGAGCGGGAAACCCCTGAGGTGTGGGACGTTCTGGCGGACGTCATCCGCGAACACCCGGTCATGCTGAACCGTGCGCCAACCCTGCACCGTCTGGGTATTCAGGCGTTCGAACCGGTGCTGATCGAAGGTAAGGCGATTCAGCTGCACCCACTGGTGTGTGCGGCCTATAACGCGGACTTCGACGGTGACCAGATGGCGGTGCACGTGCCGCTGACGCTGGAAGCCCAGCTGGAAGCCCGTGCCCTGATGATGTCCACCAACAACATCCTGGCGCCAGCCAATGGTGAGCCAATCATCGTGCCTTCCCAGGACGTGGTACTGGGGCTGTACTACATCACCCGTGAGCGCATCAATGCCAAGGGTGAAGGCATGGCATTCGTTGATATCGACGAAGTCATGCGTGCTTACCGTACCAAGGCTGTAGACCTGCATGCCCGCATCAAGGTGCGTGTTCATGAGAAATACCGGGACGGTGAAGGTGTTGAGCACGACAACAAGTTCCTGGCTGACACCACCGTTGGTCGAATGATCCTGTGGGATATCGTGCCTCAAGGTCTGCCATTCTCCCTGGTTAACCAGGCCATGAAGAAAAAGGCGATTTCCGGCCTGCTGAATGCCTGCTACCGTAATGTTGGTCTTAAAGAAACCGTTATCTTTGCTGACCAGATGATGTATCTGGGCTTCCAGTATGCAACGATTTCCGGTACCTCCATTGGTGTTAACGACTTCGTTATTCCTCCTGAGAAGGCGCGCATCATCAATGATGCCAACGAAGAAGTTAAGGAAATCGAAAACCAGTTTGCTTCCGGTCTGGTAACTGCCGGCGAGAAGTACAACAAGGTTATCGACATCTGGTCCCGTGCCAACGAAATGCTGGCCAAGCGCATGATGGATAACCTGAAGTCCGACACGGTTATCAACAAGCAGGGCGAGGAAGAAGAGCAGGAATCCTTCAACAGCGTCTACATGATGGCGGACTCTGGTGCCCGGGGTAGTGCGGCGCAGATACGTCAGCTGGCCGGTATGCGTGGTCTGATGGCCAAGCCCGATGGCTCCATCATCGAAACGCCGATTACTGCGAACTTCCGTGAAGGTCTGAACGTACTTCAGTACTTCATCTCTACCCACGGTGCCCGTAAGGGGCTGGCGGATACCGCTCTGAAGACAGCGAACTCCGGTTACCTGACCCGTCGTCTGGTTGACGTTGCCCAGGATCTGGTGGTCACTGAAGATGACTGTGGCACCAGCGACGGCCTGCTGATGACTCCGCACATTGAAGGTGGTGATATCGTCGAGCCATTGGGTGAACGCATCCTGGGTCGTGTGGTAGCAGAAGACGTACTCAAGCCAGGCAGCGACAGTGAAATTGCTGTACCCGCCGGAACCCTCATTGATGAGATGTGGGTTAAGCGTCTCGAAACCATGAACGTTGACGAGATGCGCGTACGTTCACCCATTACCTGTGAAACCCGTCACGGTATCTGTTCCAAGTGTTACGGCCGTGACCTGGGGCGTGGTCATCTGGTGAATAAGGGTGAGGCTGTGGGTGTTATTGCCGCCCAGTCCATCGGTGAGCCGGGCACACAGCTGACCATGCGTACCTTCCACATCGGTGGTGCGGCATCCAGAAATGCGGCGGCCGACAGTGTAACGGTCAAGAACAAAGGTTCTATCCGTCTGCTGAACCTGAAGTCTGTTGAACGTAAAGATGGCACTCTGGTGGCTGTCAGCCGTTCCGGACAGTTAGCCATTGCCGACGAGTTTGGCCGTGAGCGTGAGCGTTACAAGCTGCCATACGGTGCGATGATTTCGGTGAAGGACGGAGACCTGGTTGAAGCGGGGCAGACCGTGGCCAAGTGGGATCCACACACCCACCCGATCATCACGGAAACCGCCGGTATTGTTGAATTCCAGGGCATGGATGAAAACATCACCATTAAGACGCAGACGGATGAACTGACCGGTCTGTCCAACATGGAAGTGATGGATCCGAAGGATCGTCCGTCCGCCGGTAAGGATATTCGCCCAGCCATTCAGCTGAAAGATGCCAATGGAAACGAACTGAAGCTGCCAGGTACTGACGTTCCTGCTCAGTACTTCCTGCCAGCGAACTCTCTGGTGAACCTGTTGGATGGTGCCACGGTTGAAGTGGGTGCGGTACTTGCCCGTATTCCTCAACAGTCTTCCGGTAACCGGGACATCACCGGTGGTCTGCCACGGGTTGCTGACCTCTTTGAGGCCCGTAAGCCGAAAGAGCACTCGATCCTGGCGGAAATCTCCGGAACCATCGGCTTCGGTAAGGAAACCAAAGGTAAGAAGCGTCTGGTGATTACACCGACTGACGGTACTGATCCTTATGAAGAACTGATTCCAAAATGGCGTCACCTCAACGTGTTTGAGGGTGAGCAGGTAACCCGCGGTGAAGTTATCTCCGATGGTCCCACCAATCCACACGACGTATTGCGTCTGCTGGGTGTTGGTGAACTGGCTCGCTACATCGTTAACGAAATCCAGGACGTATACCGTCTGCAGGGTGTAAAGATTAATGATAAGCACATTGAGACCATTCTGCGTCAGATGCTGCGTAAGGTAGAAATTACCGATACCGGTGATTCGTCCTTTATCCGTGGTGACCAGCTGGAGTACACACGCCTGCTGGAAGAGAATGATCGCGTTAACCGTGAGAACGGCTTCCCGGCGAAGTTCGAGCGCGTGCTGCTGGGTATTACCAAGGCATCTCTGGCAACAGAATCCTTCATCTCTGCGGCTTCCTTCCAGGAGACTACCCGTGTCCTGACCGAAGCGGCGGTTACTGGCAAGCGCGACTACCTGCGCGGCCTGAAGGAGAACGTGGTCGTAGGTCGTCTGATCCCTGCGGGTACGGGGCTGACTTATCACGCTGAACGTCGCAAGGGACGTGAAGAAGTTGAGTTTGAGACTCCGGCCAAGGTATCGGCTTCTGAAGTTGAGCAGGCGCTGTCTGATGCTTTGAACTTCGGTGAAGTTTAATTGCTGATCCGTTAAAGGTAGGCAGGCCTGCCTTTAACACCAAAAAAAGCCACCAGTAAGGTGGCTTTTTTTTGAACTCGTTCGTTCTGAGTGGAGTCGAAGGACGTAAACTCCATACCCTGAATAAAGACTGTGCCAATCACCCTTCGAC
>NZ_JAHHPM010000580.1 GCF_024606345.1 Endozoicomonas sp. YOMI1 | reverse complement strand
ATTCACCTCACAAAACCGAATTTTTATCCTCAATTTTCTGCCGTCCTCGCTACGGTCGCTATTCTCGGACAGCCTCCTAGGTAGACAGTCCCCTGTTTGCGCACAAAACCCTGTAATGCCTGCGAGGTACGGGTGTAGCTGTGAACGCGCTGAAAATACTTTCATTACCTGCCAGCAGGAACTTTTTCCTGGCTTGAGCATCTACATGGTCGCCTTACGTAAAACGTCACATTCTTAATATTTGAGAGGGAATTAACAATGGATATCAACTCAGGTACAGGCTCAACGACCAACGTTATTATTTCTACCTCTGTCATGGAGGATACTCTGGCTGTGGCAGGTACCATGACAGGACTTGCTTTCGGCTTTCTTGTATCCCGCATGACGGTGGACGACAATTTTCTGAATCACGCCTTATTTATGGGCGCTTCTGGCACTGCGGGATACCTCATCTCACAAGCTGCCTATCACGGTTGTACCGTCTTCTGGCAAGGTGCTGTGGAAATTCGTGATACCGTATCCACGTATATAGATAACCTTGGTATTACCCCCTTTATTCAGCAGGATTCTCATATTGTCCAGGCGTGTACCTACGCAGGAGCGCTCTGTGGCCTGGGTTGCAGTAGTGCCATCACAACTCCATTTTTGGGTTCACAAGAAGCGTCAAGACGTGAGAATCATCCTGATCCTATGGACCGAATCCTGTCTGGCACAGGCTCGGTCATGGTCGGTGCAGGTGTCGGATATCTGGTGGGAAAAGGGCTGGACTATACAGTAAAAGCAGCCTTTTCCGGTGACGGAATGGCTGCAGAACGCCCTGGTTTGACAACCACTGTGAGCGGGAGCCCTGACGAAAATACCCGGAATAATCCCACCTGAGTCAACTGGCGCAACTCCAATGTGCGGTACCGGGATGATATAGCAAAGATCACCAGACGGAACCAAAGGATGAGAGTGCTTCTGCAGCGGGTAATGAATCTGTTACTCTGCGTCTGACTTTTTTCTATAGGTATTTTTCTTTCATGCCCCGTTATGCAGCCAGTGTTCAATACGATGGTTCTCACTTTTTTGGTTGGCAGATGCTTAAAACCGGTTTACCCACTGTGCAGGCTGCTGTAGAAGGTGCATTTTCAAAAGTAGCTAACCATCCTGTTTCTGTTATTTGTGCAGGAAGGACGGATGCCCGGGTTCATGGCTGTAATCAGATCATTCATTTCGATACAGATGCCGTTCGTACAGAACGGGGCTGGGCTTATGGTGCTAATGCCAACTTGCCGGATGAAGTGGCCGTAAACTGGGTAAAGCCGGTTTCTGATGATTTCCATGCCCGCTTTTCTGCCCTGTGGCGACGTTATCGCTACGTTGTTTATAACCATCCCATTCGGCCAGCACACCTCTGCAAAGGGCTGACCTGGAATTATCGGCCGCTGGATGTTGAGCGGATGAAAGAGGCGGCAGAGTTCCTGGTGGGTGAACATGATTTTACCTCTTATCGTGCGATTCAGTGTCAGGCCAAGAACCCGGTCAGGCATGTAACCCGGCTTGATATTTCCCGCCATGGACCGCTTATTGTTATTGATGTTCAGGCCAATGCGTTTTTGCATCATATGATTCGTAATTTTGCCGGGGTGTTAATGGCGGTTGGCTGCGGCAAACGTGAGCCTGGCTGGGCAAAAGAGGTGTTGGAGGCCCGGGATCGTACCCAGGGTGGGGTGACTGCTTCGCCCTGTGGGCTTTATTTTGTCGATGCCGGATACGATAAGGTGTTTGGACTGCCGGCCTGTGAGTCAAGCCCGCACTTTATTGCGCCATTGATTCCGCTTTAAATCGACGATTTTTCAGGACTGGTACAGGGTTTTAATGCAATGGTTGGATTCTTTCTATCATTGAACTCCAAACTTCGTTTTGAAGCGCAGTCGAAGGACATCAAATCCATACCCTGTATAAAGACTGTGCCAAGCACCCTTCGACTCCGCTCAGGGTGAACGGAGATCTTAATGAGCAGCAGAACCCCGTTCATCCTGAGCAGCAAAACCCCGCTCATCCTGAGCTTGTCGAAGGGTGTGGACTCCGAACCAACCATAAAAACCGTGCCAAACACCCTTCGACTCCGCTCAGGGTGAACGGAGATTGTACACATTACACATCATTGAAATGATGTGCCAGATGCAGTAATTCCCGAAATGTTCTGATAAGATCGATGATCGCTCAGGGGTTGCCTATCCTTTCGCACCCGTTAGTGTGGAAGCGCCTTCAAGCCCTTACCCAGTGGTTGGCTCTGTGTTCTGGATACTCTCCAGGCCCAGAGCGTGGGAAAGAGAACACCAGCAAATGGAAGTATCTCCTCGTATAAAAATCTGCGGAATTACCCGTGTTGACGATGGTCTGATCGCTGCTGAAAGTGGGGTGGATGCCATTGGTCTGGTGTTTTACCGGAAAAGCCGTCGTTACGTCACGGTTGAACAGGCCATGGAGATTGTTCGGGCTCTGCCGCCGTTTGTCTCAGTAGTCGGGTTGTTTGTGGACGCCTCTGATGAGCTGATTCAATCGGTTCTGGGCGCGGTTCCTCTTTCACTTCTGCAATTTCATGGCAATGAACCGGAAACCGAGTGCGCCCGCTGGGGGGTGCGTTATATAAAGGCCTTCCGTGTTCGGCCGGATATTGCCGTGGCCGAAATGGTGGCTCCCTACACAACAGCCTGTGGCTACCTTCTGGACAGTTATAAAGCCGGGGAGGTGGGTGGTACCGGTGAGTCTTTTGACTGGGATTTGATACCCCATAAGCTGAATAAACCGGTGGTGCTTGCCGGAGGTCTAAGTCCTGACAATATCGTTCAGGCAGTTAACAGGGTTCGACCCTATGGAGTTGATGTCAGCAGTGGCGTAGAGAGTCAGCCTGGCATTAAGGATCACGACAAAATCAAAGCCTTTATCAAGGCGGCAGGAAGATGATGGTCGATCAAGAAATTTCTGAGTCCCCCGTTCTTTCTACTGAAGAACACAAGTACGATCAACCGGATTTAATGGGGCATTTTGGCCGTTACGGTGGACGTTTCGTGGCCGAAACCCTGATGGGTGCGCTGGAAGACCTTGATCGCACCTGGCGTGAGCTCTGGTGGGACAAGACCTTTCAGGAAGAATTTGATCGTGACCTGGCTGACTTTGTCGGCCGTCCTTCACCGCTCTATTTTGCTGAGCGATGGACTCAGGCGCTGGGTGGCGCAAAGATCTACCTGAAGCGTGAAGACCTCAATCATACCGGTGCCCACAAAATAAACCATGCGGTTGGCCAGGCGCTGCTGGCCAAACATATGGGTAAAACCCGGATTATTGCGGAAACCGGTGCCGGTCAGCACGGTGTTGCCTCGGCGACTGTGGCCGCCCGCCTTGGGATTGAGTGCGTGGTTTATATGGGGGCCAAAGACGTTAAGCGTCAGGCATTGAACGTCTATCGCATGAAGCTATTGGGAGCTACCGTTGTTCCGGTAGAAACCGGTTCCCAGACGCTGAAAGATGCCATTAATGAAGCGCTCAGGGATTGGGTAGCACGCCCTGAAGATACCTTCTACCTACTGGGCACAGTTTGTGGCCCTTCACCCTATCCTGAAATGGTGCGTAATCTGCAGAGTATTATTGGTCGGGAAGCCCGTCGGCAGATTCTGGAAAAAGAAGGGCGCCTGCCGGATGCCCTGGTTGCCTGTGTGGGTGGTGGTTCCAATGCCATGGGTTTGTTTCATGAATTTATCCAGGATAAAGACGTTAAGCTGTACGGTGTTGAAGCCGCAGGGCATGGTGTTGATACCGATAAGCATGCGGCCCGTATGAGTTCCGGTCGCCCGGGCGTGCTGCAGGGGGCAAGAACGTATTTGATGACCAATGAGCATGGTCAGATTATTGAAAGCCATTCTGTGTCAGCCGGGTTGGACTATCCAGGCGTTGGGCCAGAGCATAGTTACCTGAAAGATATCGGTCGTGCGCAATACCCGGCGGCAACGGATGAAGAAGCTCTGGCGGCATTCCGCAAGCTGACCCGGCTGGAAGGTATTATGCCAGCGCTGGAAAGTGCCCATGCCCTGGCCTGGGTCGATAAACTGGCGCCCACCATGGACGAAGACCAGATCATTATCTGTAACCTGTCTGGCCGTGGTGATAAGGATATTCATACCGTTGCCGCTATTGACGGCCTCGAAGTATAAGGTGGGCACAGCATGAGTCGTGAAATAAACAGAATTAAAGCCTGCTTTGAAGGGTTGCAGAGGCGTGAACGTAAAGCACTGATACCCTACATTCTTGCCGGTGACCCTCCGGGCAAGACCGTGGAGGTCATGCATCAGCTGGTGGACCATGGTGCGGATATGATTGAGCTGGGTTTTCCCTTCTCGGACCCGGTGGCGGATGGTCCGGTCATTGCCCAGGCCCATGAGCGGGCGGTATCACAAGGTGTTACATTGCATGACGTTTTTGCAATGGTTTCTGAATTCCGGGAAAGGGATAATGACACACCGATTGTCCTGATGGGCTATCTCAATCCGGTGGAGATCATGGGATACGAACGGTTTGTTGAGTTGGCCAGTCAGGCGGGTGTTGATGGTGTGCTGATGGTGGATATGCCACCGGAAGCCGCGGGTGATTTGCTGGATATGCTGCATGACCGTGGTATTGACATGATCAACCTGATTACACCGACCACATCCGATGAACGTATTGCCAAGATCTGCCGTGTTGCCAGTGGTTATCTCTATTATGTATCCCTGAAAGGGGTAACCGGTGCGGCAATCTTGAATACGGCAGAAGTTGAAGAGCGGGTCAACCACATCCGGCGTTTTGCTAACGTTCCGGTGTGTGTCGGCTTTGGTATCCGTGATGGTGCCTCTGCTGCAGCCATTGGGCGGATGGCAGACGGTGTTATTGCGGGCAGTGTGCTGGTTTCTGAGCTGGCTCAGTATGGCAATGAGGGGCAGGCCTCCATAGACCGTGTTGCCAGCCGAATTGCCGACATGCGTTCAGCTATGGACGATGACAGGATGAATGAATGAGCAACTGGTTAGTCGATAAACTGATTCCATCGTTATCACGTTCTGCTATTGCGCAGAAAAGCAGCAGTGTGCCAGAAGGGCTTTGGCGCAAGTGCGTCAAGTGTGACGCCGTTCTCTATCGCCCTGAGTTGGAGAGAAACCTGGGTGTTTGCCCCAAGTGCCAGCATCATATGAGAATCAGTGCCCGCACGCGACTGGATTACTTTCTTGACCGGGAAGGTAAGGAAGAGCTGTTTGCTGACCTTGAACCCATCGACCGCCTGAAATTTCGCGACACCAAAAGGTATCGTGATCGACTGGCAACGGCGCAAAAACAGACCGGCGAAAAAGATGCCCTGGTTGCCCAGCGTGGTACCGTCGAGGACATTCCGGTCGCTGCCGTTGCCTTTGAGTTTTCTTTTATGGGTGGCTCCATGGGGTCTGTGGTTGGGGAAAAGTTTGCCCGGGCTGCCGAGCTGTGCCTGGCAGAGAAGATGCCGCTGATCTGTTTTTCTGCCAGTGGTGGTGCCCGAATGCAGGAAGCCCTGTTTTCCCTGATGCAGATGGCGAAAACCAGTGCGGCCCTGGAAAGAATGCGCCAGGCGGGTATTCCTTATATCTCTGTAATGACTGACCCGGTGTACGGTGGTGTTTCTGCCAGTCTTGCCATGCTGGGTGATATCAATATGGCTGAGCCTGGTGCCCTGATTGGTTTTGCCGGCCCCAGGGTGATTGAACAGACCGTCAGGGAAAAGCTGCCGGAAGGGTTCCAGCGCAGTGAGTTCCTGCTGGATCACGGTGCTATTGATATGATTGTTTCGCGCTCTGATATGCGATCCACCATTGCCAGGCTGTGCCGGAAAATGCA
Source organism: Endozoicomonas sp. YOMI1 (assembly GCF_024606345.1). Classification (GTDB taxonomy): domain Bacteria; phylum Pseudomonadota; class Gammaproteobacteria; order Pseudomonadales; family Endozoicomonadaceae; genus Endozoicomonas. Next base: position 125 of record NZ_JAHHPM010000580.1, on the reverse strand, counting down.
GGGCAGGCCGGGTGCTGATGTGGAATTTGCTGATCCAGTAGAAGTTGCCTGAGCCAACCTCTTAGGGTGGACATTAAGCTTAGGAATTGCCCCGGAATAATTTGCACATTTCTGAGTTTCAAAAC
>NZ_JAHHPM010000579.1 GCF_024606345.1 Endozoicomonas sp. YOMI1 | reverse complement strand
AGGATAAAAATTTCTGATTCTGAGGAGAATAGCGGGGCTATTTGACGAAGAAGCACAAGAGCTTAAAGAGACAGAACTGACGCAGTATATTGAAGAGCATGAACTGTTTGAGGTTCAACGTCGGTTTATCAGTGAATTGACCAGGATGGTCTGTCAGCAAAAGAAACCATCAAAAGAATTTACCAGAGAGCTTCGGCTACTTCCTGCCAACGATGGTGTTAGTCAACTGGGGATCAGTCTTGATTAAGTTCAGCTGACCGGCATTCACTGCTACACAGTCAATACCGGTTGACCTTATAGCTGATTACTTCACATTAGAAATGATATCCCTGAGCAGGGAGTAAATCCTCTGCTGGGAGTTGGACATGGCTTCAAAGTTTTGATTATACGTCTGCATCGCCCTTTGCAGCTGAACGGTCTGAATCTGACTGTTGCCATTGAGATTATCCCGGGCATTAATCAGGCTCTTCTTTAAAGTGACCCACTCTTCCGGGGTCAGCCGACCATTACCACTGGCATCTGGATAGGTAATCCTCAATATATTAGTCAGGAGTTCTTTCTCCTTCTGGGTCATAAACGGCGTGGTACCGTTAAACTCACCACTGTTTGCCTGGCTGAACGCCAGCTTCCTGCCAAAAAAACCGGATACCTGGTTGCTGGAATCATTGGGATTCGTTTTGCTTATCGCCTGGGTACCCCGGCCATCGTACTCCCACTGGTGCATGCCTCCGGCTTCAAACAGGATGTGACCATCATGATTATTGATATCCAGACTATGGCGGTTGTTCGGGCGAGCGGAATTATCATCCTGGGGAGCTGCCGCATACCGATCATAGGAGAATCCGGGCAAAGAACTCGAGGCAGAGATTTCATCTATTTCAATTTCCCCCTCATTCTCATGGTATTTTATTTGGTTTTTAAATCTTGCTGCTGACTGTTCCATCACGCGGTCAAAGAAATCATCCGTATCCTCTCCGGATATCATTTTGTAGTGATACGATTCGTTATAGTAGTCCATTGACCCATCAGTATCCCACAGCTCCAAGGTAATGGTATAGCCATTGGTCTGCAACTCTTTTTCAAACCCCCTCATCTTATCCTCAGAAAGGTTCATTTCAAGAATTTCATTTTTCAATTTTAATAAATAATCATCAGTGAATACCTTGATATTCCCATAATCCTCAGAATTATAAAATTCCCGTTTTTTACCGACCCAATTGGATGGAACGGAACTGGTTGTTTTACTCGTCGCCGGTATCACTTCCGGATAACTATAAGCGGGAAGCTTAATGTCGGTACTGACATAATATATATCTATATCGCCTTCCTCATCCATGACATAGTTACGGAAATCCAATTTGGAGCGATTAACGGCACGTTCAATAAATTGGTAGAGCGTTTCATTGCCATAAGGCTGGTAAGTAAACGTTTTAGTATAAGTACTATCCGCTAAATCCAATTCACCGAGCTTCCAGTCAATAGACATCCCGCCATCCGACTTTATCTTGGCCAATAGGGCTGCCTGTTCCGCCGCAGATTTATTCTTAATAACCCCTTCCCACATGGAGAGTACTTTACTCCCATGGGCGACATCAATAGTGTCGTAATTTTCGGATTCATTGTAATCCTCATACGTCGACAGTTTGTCAGCTGCAACATTTACCGTTCGCGTGGTCGTAGTCGGCTTGTTTGCCACCGGGTCAGTTGGGGTCTCAATGGTAGGGGATCCGATTTTCATTGATCCGGCAACATTGACATCACTGATTTTCATTCCCTGGTTATCCCTGGTAATGATAATCGAGGTTATATCCGCCAATCCTCCGGAAAAGTCCGTGGAGTTGAATGCTTTATCCGGGGTTCCAGTCTTAAAGGTGATCTCAGTGCCATCATCCAGTATATAAGTCATGTCGTTCATCACGGGAATGCCAACTTCCAGTGCATCCACCGTGGCGCCGGCAGGCACAGGTATCAGAGTTTGGTTCTGATAGATTAACTGATTACCATCACTGTCAAGTAGAGTGAAGCTATTTCCACCTTTACCATCTGGCTGGAAATTCAACCCGTAACCATTATCAAGTACAACATTTTTGCCCTTAACCTGCCATGTGGTGGATGAATAATGCGTTGATCCATACTCGGCAACATTAGCCTTACCGATCAACGTATTAATGGCTTCTACATACTGATTACTTTTATCAATTTCACCAATAATTCGTCGAACTTCTGAGTCCAGCATTTCTCCACGTTCAAGATAAACAGCAGCAATGAAGTCCTGCTGACTCATATCTGCCGGATTTAGAGTTTTTATATTATTAGTCGTGGAAACGCCATTAACGTTATTCATGCTGTGCTCATCCCTGAAAAGCAGTTATCTTTTAATACTGATCTGTTTACGGCCTATACATATCCGGAGCGCTTTTTAACGGTACTTGCTTTCTTCACTTTGCGTTGACTGAGCAGACGGCTGGCATTACCGAGCTCTTTGCGCTTAGCCGATGCTTCATTGGCCATATTGCTTTTAAACTCATTATGAAAATTGAGCAGTTCTTCCCTGGCTTTCTGCTTTTGGCGAGATGTCCAGTAGTCACTATTAATAAAGGCACGTAACTTTTGCCGGTCCATTCCACCATTTTTCATAAACGCTTCCTGCTTATCCAGCAACACTTTTGCCTCCCGGACGGCAGCCTTTGATGCTTCAGAAGCCAGATAGTTGGATTTTTGTAATTTGGTGATATCTACCAGCCTGAGTTTGAGCGCCATACCTACCCCCGGATAGCCTTTGACCAGATCATTTTGAAACTCTCTGGATACCTATATCGGTCAGGGGACAAATCTGTGTAGGGTCTGTTAACGCTTCAGCATCGCAGAGCCTTGCTATGAAGCATCAACTGGGGGGAAAGTTGTACCGAGATTCTATGGCATATTGGCGACTCAGCAGTAAATTGCCTACAATATCGGCATAAAAAAGTCGACAAAAAAAGTCGGCAAAATTTCTGGAGGTTCCATGGATGTTGCTGAGTTCGAAACCATCATGTTGCAGGTCTTAATCAGCGGTCTGGTTTTATTTATGGCTTTTATCGTTTATGACCTGGCCAAAAAATCCAATGCGGGAAAATGGGGTACATTTGTACTCTTTGGAGCTCTCGGCCTTGGAGTCCTGGGTTTCCTGATCAAAACGTTTCTTGTTGAGATGATCGTTTAGGTTGTAACAGCAAGGTGACAGATCGCCAGGTTACCTGGTGGTTACAACTTGCTGACTATAAATAACCTAACCAGGACATCCAGACACTACCCAGCCCCAGCCACACCAGCAAATAGAGCGAACTCATGATCAACCCGACTTTCCACCAGGTGAAAAGAGAGACATAACCAGCACCATAAAGTATTGGTGCGGGTCCGTTCCCATAGTGAGTAATAACTGCACAAATATTACTCATATAGGCAAGCATCAGGGCACCTCCCAGAGGGGGAACACCAGCACCGAGCATAATCAACAGAAAACCGACATACATGGCACTGATCTGAGCTGTGGATGCGGCAAAGAAGTAATGGAAAAAGTAGTACAGTCCACAGACGGTAATCATTGCCAGCCAGGCGGGCAAACCGCCAAACAGAACGCCAACCTGGTCACTGACATAGCTCACTACGCCAAAGGCACTGAGGTAATGAGCCATGGTAATAAATGCCCCAAACCAGATCATGGTATCCCAGGCACCCTTATTACCACGGAGATCATCCCAGTTCAGAACACCACTTGACAGCAGAATGCAAACCCCCACCATAGCAACCAGTGTCGCTGAAAAGCCCAGTTGCTGACCAAATATCCAAAGCAGAAGAAGGGCCAGAAATGTACCAGCCATAATCCATTCATCCCTGGTCAGGGAGCCCAGGCGGTGAAGTTCATCCTGTGCCACCTTGACGGCCATGGGGGTTTCTTTCAATTCAGGCGGGATAATGCGATACAAACAAAGCGGCATTAAGATAAGACAGACAATACCGGGTAACAATGCCCCCAATGCCCATATCGCCCAGCTCAACTCAATACCCTGATTGCCAGCAAGCTTGACCACCAGTGGATTACCCGCCATGGCGGTCAGAAACATGGTGCTGGTAATAGCATTAGCATGGAAGACAATCATTAACAGAAAGGCCCCCATGCTGTTGGCGGTCGCTCCCGGCTTACTGTCATAGACAGTGGCAATGGATCGCATAATAGGGTACACCACGGCACCTGCGCGAGCCGTAGTACTGGGCATTGCCGGAGCAAGCAGCATATCCGTCAGGGTCAGTCCATAACCCAACGTCAGGGTTTTCTTCCCCATGATACGCATAAAGTAGTAGGCAATTCTGAGCCCAAGCCCGGTTTTAATAAACCCGTGAGAGATAAAAAACGCCAGCACCACCAGCCAGGTTACAGGATCACCATAACCCGCCAGCGCCTGCTTGAGGGTCAGCGTTTTGGTCAGTCCCAGGGCTGTCACCCCCATAAGCGTGATTGCAGACATGGGCATTGGGGTGACCATCACCCCCAACAGGGTGCTGATAAAAATAATCAGCATATGCCACCCCTGCAGATCCAGACCTTCCGGTGCAGGAAGCACCCACAGAATCACCCCCAATAGCAATGGAGCAAAAAAACTGATAACTGATTTCAAATCAGTTGCCCGTTGCTGAGGGTGTTCACAGCTTACTGGTGGTGTACTCACACAACCCCCTTGTAAAATATGGTTAAGGCCATAGTCTAGCCCGGATATTTCATAAACGTGCTCCCGTTCTCGCTTGCCCTTTGCCGCTCTGAGGGAGTTTTGCTCAGTCGACCGTACTCCCCGGTACGGCGCTCCCTCACAAAATC
>NZ_JAHHPM010000578.1 GCF_024606345.1 Endozoicomonas sp. YOMI1 | reverse complement strand
TCAAGAATACCGGTGATAAAGAACAAGCAAAAATCGCTGGTAAGCAAGCTGCCGCCTTTATAAAAGAATCGAATAAAGCAAAAAATGATGGGTTTAAATCAACCTCTATTTCTCCCATCTTGCCCACTTTTCAAACTGACTGATTAATCATGGCAAATCCTTAAGCTTGGTTGACATAAATATCGAATGGGATGTGTTAGGGGGAAGCTTTTATAATAATGAGCGGTCTTAAGCTGTAATTCAATAGTGCAGTAATTCAATGGACAGATTTAACTTAGACTCAAATTTAGTTTCTGTTTATTCCTGTGAAAAGGATTTTTCAGCGGAACCTATAATATTATCTGGCGTTTTCCGTTCACATTCAGGTATGGCCAGATATTCTGCCCAGCCAGTAAATCCATATCATTATCGACATTTAAATCAGGAAGTCATAAATCATGACATACAATCTTCTCCACGCTCACTTTATGATTTTGCAATTTCTCATTTACCATCCACTGAAAATGAATTAGTGCTCCCTGAATTATCACTAGAAGACATTGATGACATTTTATCCTGTGATTTTGCCAGTGAACCTGTTGACGATGATCGTACAGATTCAACCTTAACAAACTATCAACAAATAGCTCAGAAATTACCCTCGGAAAATTCATTAGTTGGTTCTTCTCAGCCGTCACGTCCAGTTGTTGTAGTTGGTCCGTTAAATAAAGACACACAAGAGCAAGTTACAAAGGAGATTATTGAGTTTACAGCACCTGAATCGTCCGGTTCTGGTGAACCTATGCCCCTCACGCCAGCAGCAGCTCACGATCGGCCCGGTAAAGGGAAGGCTTTCCGAAAGGCTTCCGCACAATTAGAGAAACGGAGGGCTTCCAAACAAGCCTGGGCACAGTCCGAGAAAGGGAAGGCTTTCAGACGAGCCTGGGCACAGTCCGAGAGAGGGAAGGCTTGCAGACGAGCCTGGGAACAGTCCGAGAGAGGGAAGGCCAACAGAAGAGCCTGGCTACAGTCCGAGAAAGGCAAGGCTTACATACAGTCCAAGAAACGGAAGGCCGCCCAAAAGGCTTACGAACAGTCTGAGGAAGTGAAAGCTGCCCGGAAGGCTTATCAGAAAACTTACAATAAGGCTTACAATGTAGTTTTCAGGAATACCGGTGATAAAGAACAAGCGAAAATCGCTGGTAAGCAAGCTACCGCCTTTGTAAGAGAATCGAATAAAGCAAAAAAATAATGAGCTTGAATCAACTTCTATTTTTTGGCCTGTCCATTTTTTAACCTGATTGAGCTGTCTTGGTATCCACCTGCCAGATACACTCGTATACGACCAAACGCAGTCTATTCTCAGACAGTCTCTCTGAATAGCTCTTGTTATTAAGGCTTTTATCGTGAGCTTTTATTACTTTATATTT
>NZ_JAHHPM010000577.1 GCF_024606345.1 Endozoicomonas sp. YOMI1 | reverse complement strand
CGGCTTGACCTGCAACGGCTGAGCTGCATTGCTTCCATTTGTCATGGTAAAGGCTGTCCGAGCGAGCGTTTAGTAAAACGAATTATAGAGTCTGCAGATGTCAATAATATCAAACTGCCCGGATATGTTGACGAACTCCTCTCATCAGAAAATTTTGATATTGATATCAATTTTTGGGAGTCACTTTTACCAGACGAAATGAAGGCATCAAAGGTAAGGCCTGTACTCCCTTGAACCTGACCGGGTTCTGCGCCCACAAAGGCCGAAGACCTGATGAAGTGGGTGTGAGCGGATTCCACCAGGGCCAGAGGCGAATTAGAACTCACCCAAAAGCCGGTCTCTTTATTAAGAGTGGAAGCATTACTCTTTAGTCTTGATGAAAACTTTTCCATGCAATGCGGGGCATCCCCCCGCTGTTTTCTACTTCTAAAAATGAACTAAAGACGGCTTCCTTTGTCAGAGTCACACTGTTCAATGACTGCAATTGATAAATAATGTTCCCATCCTATCATGAATTAGGGCTGACACCGGAAGGTTCAAGCTCCTTAGAATTACCTCTTGGTACTGATAACAAAACACCATCGAGATCTCTCTATTCAGGTCGGAACGTATCAAGACAAGAACAAATTGAACTCCCCCTACTCATTGATACGTTTGGACCTTCTATAGGGGAAGCACCTCTAAAGAGAAAAGTGTCTCACATTGAAGGTGCATTACTGGATGAGAGATTAAAAAGAAAACGACTGGGGTATGAAGATGAGCATAAACACAATTCGTCGATTAAAACTGTAGAACAATTGAAGGATCTTTGCCTGGAACGCAAAATCATCATCAAACCAACGTTAGATAAGCTGATTCATTCATGCCCGAATGAGTCGAAAGTGCAACTACTTTCCAAGCTTGGTATTTATTTTAGCCATACTTACAGTACCGTTAAGGATACAGCCACAATTACCAGCATCCTCTTGCGTGGAGAAGGAACCCCAAACACAAAGAAAAACATTAACCATTTTCTGAGTACTGAAGACTGTGATGTAAAAGCAATAGCACTGTCTCCATTTCTTAAATCCATTGCTTCCATCTGCAATGGTAAAGGCTTTCCCAAAGCCGGGGACGTGGAC
>NZ_JAHHPM010000576.1 GCF_024606345.1 Endozoicomonas sp. YOMI1 | reverse complement strand
ATGCTCAGGTTTAGATAACTTTGAGTAGGTTTGAGCAAGTTTTTAGGAGCGGCGACTGACTGTCAGCCACTGGGGACGGGATACCCGGGAACGGAATATCTACCAACACGGGGTAAAATCCGGTGCCGAAATTATGCCGTTTGGTTCCGGTGCCAATGGCAACTTTGCCGGGCACAATGCCTGGTTGACATAAATATTGAGAAAGTTGTGTCAGGGAGGAACTTTTAAAAGAAACAGTAATCTTAAGCTAGAATTCGATAATTCAATAATTCAATGGATATATTTACCTGCTCTGCTTATTTAAATGCGGTTTCTAATCCCCTTTCTTACTTTCAAGATGCTGCTTTTTCTGAACCTGGTGCATCTAATCAGGTCTTCTCCCGTGAAGTTGCAGAAGCAGCGGATATTCAATGTGCTATGCGTACTGATGAAACTACTGAAAACTGGCTTCAGCAGCCAACGGTGTCTTTTCGTAATCCATCTGATGACCTCCGGTTTGAAAAAAGGTCGATAGTAATCGTTTATAGCCATACTAAAGAAGATCAACCACTTCACTTACCTGTCAGAATAGAACCGCAGAATAATGATCATACCCACACATATATTCCTGATAATGAACGTTTTTCAATCCAATCTATTTTAGAATTAGGGCATGAAATTCGTTCATGAGGCGATTTAGCCCAGGCAAGAGTTGATAAGTCTGATGAAAGTTGCTCCTCACAAATTGAGCACAAAAGAGAACCTCGTAAAGATTTCGCTTACGCAGAGTGCAAAAGGGAGCGCTACCATAATGATCCCTGTTACGCACAAGAGGGACACGGGATTGCGGAATAATTTAGTGGAAGTAACCCACAACCCTTGTTTACTGCCAACAAAAATTTTGGGGTGGAAGCAACTTTTGTTCTGAGGATATTAAGATATATGAATGTCTCCAATGCTCCGATTTTACCGGTGACAACACAACCACAACAAGTGGCACACCAAGTATCGGATTATACCTGTAATTGTGACGCTATTACTAAAGCAGAGGCTTATTCGATTGGCTGCGTTTCCACACTCACTGCCGGTATTGGTTCTTTTCTTGGTGCTGCTGTATGGAATTGGACCGCCGCTGGTGCCTTGATTGGCCTATCTAGTGGCGCTGCTTGTGGTGGTGCCGCTGTCACCGGTACTATTTTTTACCTAGATGGCTGCCGGTGCATTCAGCTTCGGGAGCGACAGATCGCCACCTGTACCGAACGGGTCTCCCTTGCCGTTGGGCAGCAACAGAGCCAGGAGCTACCACCGGCAGCTCCTCCACCGTCCCCGGAAACTGATCCCATCGGTATAGCTCCTCCACCGTACCCGGGCATCGGCCTAGCTCCTCCACCGTACCCGGGAACTGGTCCCAACTGCACAGCTCCTGTTCAGTCCCGGCCACGAATGTGGCATTCTTCTCTATTGCTAGGCGTCGCCATGCTTCAAAGCCCCATTCCTCAAACAATTCGAGCTGCCTCTGACATCGCCAGGGGCAGATCAATAGAGATCAATTCCTAAAGTCTGTTTCGACCTGGTTGTTGACAAATAGGCGTTCATGCCAGTTTCTGGTTCTTCATCGGATTATTCCGTCTTGCCCAGCGGGCCAAAATGGCTTGCCCGGCATCATATTCAGAATTTGAAATTGGTATAACTTCCTGGCTCAAATACCCATACACTGACACTCCTGCAAAGACGGGGATCCAACTCTGGCAATGTATTCCGGCCTGCACGGGAATGACAGCGGATTTATCGGTATGGGTTGTTAACGTTAGGAGGCTGTCAGGCACTCTCAATATGCCTGCTAACGGGGTAATAATGAAGGTGCCTATTACCTATATAAACGGTTGGAAAATTTGCATTCATTTCATTAAGACTCTTATCCTCTCTTTCAAAAAAACCCGTCATGTAATCGAATTCAAAAGCGCCAGTTAATACCACATTTATGCTCAGCGCTGTTGCCAGGATCACGCCTTCCACATTGTGCCTGCCCCAAAAGGTTCCACCCTGCATAACGAATGACTGGTATTCTGAAATACTTGAATAATCGGGGGATTGTGGATCCTGATTATTCGTCATCACCAGGCGTTGTAGCGCTTCGTTTTGTTCTAATGTCTTTAGCAATACGACTTTAAGCACATCATAATCGGGTTGATGATCACCTGATAAACACGGTTCATTCTCAAGCTCTGAAGAATATTGTTCCCACAGCTCTGTTTTTTTATCGTCACTGATAGATTGCCATATAGAGTCATACAAACAGTCACCATTATCCACTGAGGTCAAATTTTCATGAATTCTTGCAGAATTGGATGTATTCGCTTTATAGAAGGTAAGATTATAATGCTTGCAAATACCTTCAAAAGTAGCTTTACACTGATCATAATCCTTAAATAATGACTGTTCCTGCAAATCCGGGTGAGCATAAAAATAGTCTTGGAAAGATGCCTTTAACTGCTTTAACAAATCGACTTGCTGATCAAAATCAAAACCTTTGATAGAAACGCTTTTTTTCCACAGACTTTCAAAATATGGCAAAAGAGCCACCGGATCAGTCTCATTGGGATTTTGCCCCCGGATGTCTTGATCCGGTAAATAGACCCTCTCTTGTAATGACGCTCCGGAAGGCTCTCGCACCATTTGACCAATAGCATCTGTATTAAAGGCTCTTACAAGACCTTCCGTTTCCCCAATACCGTGATTTCCAGACTTAAAATAATGATATGCTCTACCCCCCAGATAAAAAGTCTCTGCCAAAACAGAAGTTATTGGCAGGGCAGTATAAATAGCAGGGCGTCGTTGTTCGATTCCCACACCTATACCAATACCACCTGCCAGAAAAAAAGCCGCCGTCGCCAGTTTTGAAACCGTGCTTTTACTTTCTGATATAAGAAATCCTTTCCAGGTGGTAGCAGGGTTAGCAGCACCAGACTCAGCGTCTCTGCAATCAACAACCCCTGCCACAGAAACAGATCCCTCAATCCCGTTAGCGGTCATAACGAAACTCCCGTTAAACGATTTGCTACGCGAACTATTAATGCATCACTCTAATCAATGTGCTGGCAACGGTCTCAGTCTGACTTCTGGTCATACCCGGATATATCGGCAATGAAAGACAGTGTTCTGATAACTGCTCACAGACGGGTAATTCATGTTCACCGGCAACCCCTGCCAATGCCCTTTGCTTATTTAAAGGCAACGGATAATAGATAGCACTGGCGATACCTTTACTGGCAAGGCGCTTCTTGACCATATCCCGGCCAGACGGCAAAACCACCGTAAACTGATGATAAATATGTTCCTGATGGCCTTGAGGAAAAAGTACTTCACTATCGTTCAAGAACTCTCGATACCATTGTGCCACCTGTTGCCGCTGAGCATTAAACGCCTCTATATGCTCCAGCTTGACTCTTAACAGGGCGGCCTGAATTTCATCCAGACGGCTGTTGTAGCCTGGACATTCATGGCGGTACTGGCATGCACTGCCATGATTTCGTAGCATTCGAACCGTTTCGGCTACTGTTAATTCGCTGGTAATGACCAGACCTCCATCACCAAATCCACCCAGATTTTTGCTGGGAAAAAAACTGAAAGTACCGAGTAAACCGAAATTGCCGGTTTTTCGGGATTGATAACAGGCGCCAAACGCTTGTGCACAGTCTTCCAGCAGGATTAAGCCATGACGATCACAGACCGCCTGAATCTCACAGAGCGCTGCAGGTAAACCAAAAAGATGAACAACCAGCACTGCCTTGCAACGGGAAGTTATACTACGCTCCAGCTCAACCGGGTCAATATTGAATGTCTGTGAGTCTATATCAACCAGAACAGGCCTTGCTCCCACCTGCATAATGGCTTCAGCTGTGGCAAAGAAGGTAAAACCCGTGGTTAATACCTCATCCCCTGGCCCTATACCGGCGGCCTGGAGAGCAAGAACAAGTGCATCGGTACCATTTGCACAGCTGATGGCATATCTGGCTCCAAGGTAATGAGCGACCTCCTGTTCAAAAAACTCGACTTCTTTCCCCATGATAAAGCGACCACTACGCAATACTTCCAGTGCTTTTTTTTCTAACTGGGCCTGTATTGGCCGATGCCATGCCTGCACATCCACCATTGGTATTGTGTTCATGCTTTTTTGATTCATGGTGCCCCTTTTACACTAAATAAAATGGTACCGATTATTTCTCTACCAATGGTTGTTTTATCCTTTGCCAGCGGCTCAACGTTCGCTTAAAGGCTTACGCCCGTTTTCTCAATAATCTCTGAAATTCTGCTTGCAGCATGCAATGCATCTCTGCCATCTTCACCACTGACCGTTGGGGGACTTAATGCTTTAACACTCAGAAGAAAGTCTTCAATCTCCAGCCTGAGCGCATCACTGCCCTGATAACTCTGCTCCTGACATTCAATGGCTGGGATGCCCGGATGCAACTCCCCTTCGCCTTTAAAGAAGTGGCTGACTTTCAGCGCTTGAAAATCAACGCAGATACATGAGCGCTTCTGGAAAATCCGCATCTTTCTTTTGCTTTTCTGACTGATTCGGCTGGCAGTCACATTGGCAACACAGCCATTGGCAAATGACAAACGAGCCTGGGCAATATCAATGGTGTCTGACAAGACAGCACTGCCATTGGCCGCAATATCCTGTATCGGGGAATCAACAATATTCAGAATAATATCCAGGTCATGAATCATCAGATCCATAATCACGTTGATGTCCATGGATCGTGGTTTGAAGCTGGCCAGTCGGTGAGACTCAATAAACCGGGGCTGTTTAACTTTATCGGCAACGCTACCCAAGGCAGCGTTGTATCGCTCCAGAAAGCCAACCTGCAGGATAAGCTGTTGCTCCCTGGCCAGCTTAATCATATCTTCAGCCTGGGATAAATTACTGGCGATGGGCTTTTCCACCAGCACATGCACACCCGCTTTCAGAAAGTCACTGGCTATGGCGTGATGCAGGGCGGTAGGGACAACAACACTGACGGCATCAACCTGTCCGATCAGATCCCGGTAATTACTGAAATAATGGGTATTGCAGGTGCTGGCAACCTGCTGGCCACAGGTCTCATTGATATCGGCAACGCCCACAAGATGGCTGGATGCCAGCCGGGCATACTTCTGTGCATGAAATTTACCGAGATAACCCGCTCCAATCACTGCCGTTCGTAGCATTTACTGGCATCACTCTCTGGCTGATAGGAACGCCGACACTCTGAACATTATTGACCCGGTTATGGAATAAGTTGAGTAAACGGTATCCAAGGTTGTCGAATAGAAACAGTAAAGAAAAGATAGACAGAAATTGCAGTTCTGCTAGCAGAACAGGAATAAATGGCAAGAAACTGAAAGACAGCGGGACGCGCTACCTTCAGAAGATGCGTTGAAAAGAATCAGCAGCGCTTACCGTATACTTCCCGCAAAAGCACAAGCAACCTGTCTTTTTCGGGCAGCGGGTGGCGGGAAGCAGGCAGCGCTTATTTAAATGCCAGCTCCTTCCCATGGCCGGACAACAGGCGAGATGACTCAATCAAATCCCGAAAAAAATAAACTTCAGAATAAATAATGTAGCCAGCACCCACATACTGATACTGACTTCACTGGCCCTGCCTGCCAGCAGTTTTACCAGTGGGTAAGCGATAAACCCGAGAGCAATGCCGTTAGCGATGGAAAAGCTCAGCGGCATCATGATGGCGGTAATCAACACCGGACCCGCTTCCGTCAAATCATTCCAGTCAATGCTCGCCAGACTTCCTGCCATCAGCACGGCGACATAAATCAGGGCGCCTGCTGTTGCATAGGCGGGAACCATGGCAGCCAGTGGCGAAAGGAACATGCAGAGCAGGAACAAAACACCCACAGTAACGGCTACCAGACCTGTTCGTCCGCCTGCTGCGACACCTGAAGCACTTTCTACATAGGAGGTGACCGTCGGTGTTCCCATCAGGGCACCAGCCCAGGATGCGGTGCCATCGGTAATCATCGCCCGGTTCATGTTGTGCATCTTGCCATTCTCGTCGGCCAGGCCAGCTTTATCGCCAACAGCAATCAATGTTCCGGTGGTATCAAATAAATTCACAAACATGAAAGCAACGATAACGCCCAGCATTTCGGGTTTCAGGGCACCCATGATATCCAGCTTGCCGACCACAGGTTCCAGGCTCGGTGGAGCAGAGTATATTCCCTGAAAGGCGATATCTCCGGCCAGAAGGCCTATGCCCGAGACAACAACAATGGCTGACAGCACAGCGCCTTTAAAGCCACGGTAAGCCAGCCCCAGAATCAACAGCAGGCTCAAACAGGCCATCACCGGACTGAACCGGGTAATATCACCCAGCGTGATAACAGTCCCCGGACTGGCCACCACAATACCGGCATTTTTCAGACCAATCAGCGCGAGGAAAAGACCAATACCGGCGGTAATACCCACTCGCAGACCTTGCGGAATGCTGTCAATAATCCACCCACGGACCTTAAACAGGCTCAACAACATAAACCCGATCCCCCCCCAGAAAACGGCACCCATCGCCTGTTCCCATGAGTAGCCCATGCCCAGCACAACAGCATAGGCAAAGAACGCATTCAGGCCCATACCGGGAGCCAGGCCTACCGGCCAGTTGGCATACAGGCCAATAGCGATGGAACTCAAACCGGCGACAATACAGGTAGCCGCAAACAAAGCGCCTTTATCCATTCCGGCATCGGCAAGCATGCCCGGTATCACAAACACCACGTAACACATGGTAACAAAGGTGGTGAAACCGGCCACCAACTCGGTTTTTACCGTTGTGTTATGCTCCTTAAGCTTGAATAGCCGATCGAGAAACCTGGGCTTCTCATCTGCCAATGGCAGTGGTCTTGTAGCCGCTCCATTCATAGAGGCTCAATCCTGTTGTTGAAAATTTTGAAGATCCTAGTAGGGCAGCCTATTCTCGGACAGCCTCCTAGCCCGGCAAGACTAACAACTTGACTTGAAACAATGCAAATTTCTGACTATGTAGTCATTAAAATTCACAGTTGGTTGCTTGCTATTTTTATGACCTGATAGTCAAATTAATGCAAATTAACAGGCTGAAAATGCCATACAGCCTCCTGGGAGGCTGTTGCAAAAAGCCTGTCATGGCATTCTCATCATAGAAAGACAAAATAAAAAAAAGGGACATAGCCATCGTGATTCGCTTTCTGGTTGATCATCATGGGTCGCAATGTGGCTTCTGTACCCCTCACCAGTTAAAAGTGTATAAACTGAGCAAGCGCTACGGTGATGACATCTCTACCGTCCTTGCCGCGATTAATCTGGAAGCCAGTGACGATGGACACATAACCAGCGCAAGAGTGGCATTGGGTGGCATGGCGGCGATTCCCAGGCGCGCAGACTTGTGTGAGCAGATATTAACGGGATCCCCTCTGAATCAGGAAACGCTCAGTCAGGCCAAGGCCGCTATCCGTCAGGAGTTCAAGCCCATGTCCGATGTCCGGGCCAGTAGCGAGTACCGTCTTGTAGTAGCCTGCAATTTGCTGGAACGTTATTTTATGGAACTGTCTGGCCAGAATGTAAGGATTATCTGTCATGCGTAAACTACCGGGTCTGGCCAGTGAACGGCAACAAAGTCATATAAGTGGAAACCGTTCAGCTAAACACGACAGTGCACATCTGCATGTGACAGGTAAAGCACTCTATATTGATGATCGTCCGGAAATGGCCAACCAACTGCATGCCGGGTTTGGTCTTTCTACAGAAACCCATGCAGACATCATCAGCATCAATTTTGAGGAGGTATGGAATTCGCCCGGTGTTGTTGCGGTCATAACCGCAGACGATATTCCGGGCCACAAAGATATTGGTCCCGTCTTTCCGGGCGATACGCTACTGGCTGATGGCCGGGTGGATTATATTGGCCAACCGGTGTTTGCCGTGGCAGCCACCTCCCATAAAGCGGCGAAAATAGCCGCCCGCAAAGCCGTTATTCAATATCGTACGCTGGATGCCATTCTGGGTATTGATCAGGCCATGGCGCAAAATTCATTTGTCCGCCCTGACCACACCATGAACAAAGGCGACGCCGGACAGGCCATCGCTAATGCGGACCACTGGCTATCAGGACAGATGTCGAATGGTAGACAGGAGCATTTCTATCTTGAGGGACAGATTGCCAGCGTGATTCCCCGGGAAGCCATCAGCGCATTCAACCAGCAAAGCCCGGTACTGAAAAAAGGGTTGGCGTTGACACCGGTGAAATTTGGTATCTCTTTTACCGCGCAACATCTGAATCAGGCCGGTGCTCTGGTCCATGTCTATACCGATGGCAGTATTCAAATCAACCATGGTGGTACAGAAATGGGTCAGGGTCTCTACACCAAAGTGGCCCAGATCGTAGCCAACGAGTTCGGCGTTTCTCTGGAACGGGTTCAGGTGACGTCCACCCGAACCGACAAAGTACCCAACACCTCACCCACTGCGGCGTCCAGTGGTACCGACCTGAATGGCAAGGCCGCACAGGATGCCTGCCAGAAAATCCGGGATCGTCTGGTTGACTTTGCGGTTGAGCACTATGGCGTCTCAGGGCAGGAAGTGTCATTGCATGATAACGAGGTACAGCTTGGTGAACGTCAAGTGCCGTTTGCAGACTTTATTCAGGCGGCTTATCTGAACCGGATTTCCCTATCCAGCAGTGGTTTCTACAGCACGCCGGAAATTCATTACGATCGGGAAACCAGGGCAAAGCGTTTTCGTCAACGACTGGAACACAAAGGCAATTTATCACCAGCCCAAATTGAGCATATGCGCTGCCCGGTTGGACTGAAAAGTATTGGGGGCCGAAAGCCTGCTGAAATAGCCATTGCGATTGCTGCTGAAATTTTGTCCATACAAAATGGCAATCGAGGTGAGAACCATAAAAAGCGCGACGGTATCCCTTGGCAAGGCTTGAAAAAACTCTTAAATTCTCATCAGCATGAAGTTGCCCAATGAAAAGTTGGTAATAGTTCATCATTCTGGTGATATAATCCCGCGCCAAATGCCCATTGATCAGTCTTCTGCATTCGAGTGCCATCAGTTCATTACCGCAAGGTAACCCTGTAAGTCCCTCTTACGGTGACATTTTTCTCTGAATACTCATCGGGAGCAAGCATCATTACCGTTGGTCGAGCTCTGCAAACCTGATTTACTGACCGGTTGATCAACAGGGCAAACTGATCATGCTCCATTTAAAGAGGAAACACTATGCTTCCGGTTGAACGTCGCGAACATATTCTTGCTTTTGTTGAAGAAAAAGGCTGTGCCAATATCGAACAAATGGCGGAACGTTTCGATGTATCCCAAATGACCATCCGTCGTGATATCCGAACCCTGGAGCAAGAAGACAA
This sequence comes from Endozoicomonas sp. YOMI1, assembly GCF_024606345.1. GTDB lineage: Bacteria > Pseudomonadota > Gammaproteobacteria > Pseudomonadales > Endozoicomonadaceae > Endozoicomonas. Next base: position 715 of record NZ_JAHHPM010000576.1, on the reverse strand, counting down.
GCTACGCGTGACCTATGGTGGCGCCGTGTCCAAAAGCTTCCTGCTGGAAGACATACCTTATGAAAAGAAAAATGCGGTTAATATCGAAGAGAAAAAATCCATCGCTCATGAAGCCCTGAAGCAGATTCGTGAAGGGCAGATCGTTCTGTTGGACTCCGGCACCAGCACAATGGCGCTGGCCAAGCTGATGATGCGCATGAAGGTCACCGTGATCACCACTGATCTGAAAATTGCCCTGCAGCTGTCAGACTCTTCAACGGTTAAGGTATTCACCACCGGTGGTAACGTCAGCGCTATCACCAAGGCGCACACGGATGTTGCTGCACTGTCATTCCTGGACAGTATTAATGCGGATATTGCCTTCCTGGCCACCAACAGCTGGAGCCTGAACAATGGCGTGACCACGGCATCCAACGATCACTACTATATCCGTCGTAAAATGATGGAGCGGGCCAATAATACCGTTCTGCTGGCGGATTCCAGTAAATTTGGCGCCTCCAGCATGAAAACCATTGCCCGTCTGGAAGAGCTGGATTGCATTATCACCGACAGCAAGCTTGATGAAGAGAATCTGGCCGCGATCCGCGAAGCCGGTGGCAACATCATTCTGCCATCCTGAGTAGGAGGCTGTCCGAGACGGGCGCTATTCTCGGACAGCCGCCTAGGAGGCTGTCCGAGAATAGACTGCCCTACTGCGGTGGCAGCAAATTGGTCT
>NZ_JAHHPM010000575.1 GCF_024606345.1 Endozoicomonas sp. YOMI1 | reverse complement strand
CATGATAGATCGTGCCAGGCACCCTTCGACTCCGCTCAGGATGAACGGAGAGTGAGTTCTAAATGTCGGAATATTATTTAAGGGCAATTACAATTACTTAGAAGTCTCCCAAGGCGCACGCGGCTAAACATCTACGACGTACAATCGTACTAATACGATTAATTAGTCGGAAGCTTACTTCCCACACATTTTACCCCTCTACTAAATGAACTTTTCTCCGCCCCTGCTGTCAAAAATAATATAAATTTAATTTTTTATTTCTGTTTATTTATTGCACTGAGAAGCAACACACTGAGTCACAGACAAGAGCAGTTGACGTGATAGCCTATGTTACCAACACCGCCACCAGCGACGAATTTTCCGGCTGCTACCAGTAGCAGACCTCTTGACGCCGACCATGCCGTTCAGAGCCGGTATTTCAACCGTGACATCCGCCGGATACCGGGCCTGCCACTGGTGTTAAACAATACCAGACTCATCGGCATGGAGTACGAGGCTCATAACGTGGGCGTCACAGCGCCTGGCATCGTCCTCAGAAAAGGCTCCGTCATTGCAGAAACCAGTGGATGTCACTTTGGCTACCCATTAATGAGCCTGACCATTGAAAAGCAGGGCGAGGTGCAACTACTGGCAGCACTGGAAACGGTGCTGGCGCCGTTGTCACCGGAGACCCTGGACAAACTGCGTTTATGTGAGCTGGTGGAAAAACTGTTTGAGATGCTGGCAGACATCCCCTCAGATACCGGCATGGCGCTGGAAGAACTGCTCCACCAGTACAACCGATGGCTGAACAGCCTTGAATGGCCTGACGAGCGCATCCGCGCTCTTTTGCAGTTGGCGGCAGTCAGTGAACCGACCTCGCTCAGGTACGACCGGGGTCTTAACTGTGCCCAGCTGAATAAAGCGGAGACCAGCTCCCTGACCGACAAAGGGCCCCTGACATTAATAAAGATTCCAAACCGGCCGGTCGGCTGGAATTATTATAAACAGACCAGTTTTTTTGTAGAGTTCAAAAATATCAGACAACTTGCGAATATCCCCCAGCCAAGTGAACTCTACTCACTGCTTGATGCATTCTGGTGGTATAGAGCAGAATATCTCGCGACCTTTCTGCTGCAGGAGTTGGGAATAAAAACTGAGCACGAAAATACAATACCCGTCTTTATGCACTGGTCGTACAACTGCCTGAAAATAATTAACTATGGCTTTGTGACCAAAGTGTTCGGTGGTCATAAGGTCGTTCGCTTTGTGTCTTTGAGCTTTAGAGTTGGCCCGTTTCAGGAGGTGCTTGAACTGCTATCCGATGAGACCGTTGAAGAGCTGGTCACAAGCATTGATAGAGACCAGGACAACTACCTTTACGAGATCATAAAAGAGATATTTTTAAACCATGAAAACAGGGAAGGACCCCCTTCACAGCGCGTCGCCTATGACAAGCTGGAGCAATGGCTGTTTCACGAAGTTCAGGAACTGATCAAAGTCCTCAAAATAAGGCATCAGCACGGTAAACATCACGTTTATAACCCTTTTTCACCGACGCCTTATATTGTTACCGGGGATAACGAAAAACTGATATTGCCTGATCCTGGCAAGGCTGCTAATTACTTGCGGCATTTTGTTCTGACTCGGCCTAATGACAACTATTATTTCCTCTATGAATTAACATCAATCGACGAATCACATTATTGCGTTGTCGAGTTCAGAGTTAATCAGGCCAGCAGGAAAGCGTTAGTTTGTTCTGATCTTCCGTTCAATAATCCGGAGCGACCCTTTGACCCATCACGCCTCACCAACAATGAACAACAGATGATGGCTCTTCTTTTTGAAAACAGAGCCGTGCCAACCTTCGTCGACAATAATCTATGGCTCCAGATGCTGCAGTCTTTGCTTGAATCTTTGCCCGATCTGGATACTGGACAGACAGAAATTTCAAACTAGCCTCAAGACTGTTAATCAAAACTCAAAATTAGTAGTAGAAGGTGATAAACAAATGTATCAGGCCAATTTCAATGCGACTGGGGTACGCTCAAGTACTGGCGATAGGCCAGTCAAGAAGAGGCCTATGCCTGGTTCGGGGCAAGCAACATTGGCTTCAACGTCATTTGGCAGAGAGGTAAGTGTTGAACAGAGGCCTTTAGCCAAGCGAGTCAAACGCCAGGCAGAGTATGATAATCCCGTCATTGCAGATCTCAGAGACAAAAGCTGTAAAATGGCTGAAACTGGCTCAGCTGGTCAGAACTCACTGACAAAACCTGCTCAGAACATTTTTATAGGTAATAGAGAATATACTCGTCAGGAACTTGTTAAGATACCAGTGAAAGCGCTTAATCTGCTTCTCAAGAAGGAAGAAAGTGAAGAAATTAAAAAACAAGTGAAATATATTAGAAGAATAGAAAAAAACAGGACTCATCAAATAGCAGCCAGAAAGAAACAAAAAGTTAAAGATCAAACCATTTTAAATGAAATGGGAATGTTGAAATCTGAAAACAACAGGCTAGAGCTAGAGAATAAATCTCTTATAAAGAAAAAAAACAGGCTGAAGTTAGAGAAAAAATCGCTTGTATTGGAAAAAAACAGGCTAGTGTTAGAGAAAAAAATGCTTGTATCGGAAAAAAACAGGCTGGAGTCAGAGAACAGATCTCTAATAACGGAAAAAAACAGGCTGGAGTTAGAAAACAGATCTCTAATAACGGAAAGAAATACTATTTGGGGAGATATCAAGCCTTCATGCAAGGTAAGCATTAGGAACCCAAAAGACTGTCTGTCTGTGGATAAGTATATCCTGAGAGGTAATAAATAATGCAACCAAATCAAATATCGTCCCCCCAATATCGGAAAACTCAGGATCTGCACCCGGCATTCCAGGGAATTGGTGTGCAGCCGCAAATTCTACCCCATGGCACCATGAACGGCATGCATGTTTATGTAACAACAGGCCAGTTCTTCCTTGAGACTGCGCCACTCACTGCAAAACCATGGGTGCAGCATTATCCAATATACTGTCAGGCTAAAACTGAACTTGCCTATGCCAACCATGACTCGGGCCAGCAGGAGCCTCAAGAAGAAAGCAATCCCTTCAAGTGTAGTTTGTGCCAGCGTAAATCAGTCAGTCTCAAAGGTCTCAGAAATCACTTATACCGTCACCACAAAGAACTGTCTTCTGCAGAGCGCAAAAGCATACTTCGGGCATTCGGAAACTTGCATAATGCATAAACCATCACCGTGTTGGTTAGCGCATAAGGAATTTAACGCTAACAGTGAGAGTATCAACCCATTCAAGTTTCACTGAGCTAGTATATGATCTCTGACTACTTAACCCCACAAAATCAAAGCAGTAATGCAACTGTCCCTGTCAGGGATAGGGTTGAGGAGCAGGACATGCAAATTCTTGCCAATATTAACCAGGCTGAATGTAAAGCCAATTGTGGGTTTGTCGCTATGAGGGTATTTCACTATCTGGAGAATAAAACTTTTCAGCCCATTCTTTATGATGAATTCCATGCGCCAGCTCCACTATCTACACTGACTGTTTATGGCAAACTTGATGACATGTACTTAGGTAAAAAAACACTGAGACTGGAATTATTTGAAGGAGACCATGATGATCTAATATTTTCCTGTGAGCAGAAATTGTTTGAAATGAAGCAAAATGCACATGCCATTGTCAGTTTTTCATATCAAGTAGCTGGTGAAGAAAGAGGGCATTTTTTCAATATTTACCGGAACGAGTCCACCTATAAAATCATTGATGCTATTAATGCCATGGCTTTTGATAGATATGCCGTTTGCAAGAACTTGAGTGAATACTTTCATATTAAACTGCCTCGAGTTGGTGCTGAGACGTTGACAAAAATACAGCTTATACACTGACCAAATTGACTATATTGTATTCCATAAGCTCATTCTGGAAAAAAATCTACATTTTATCGGATTTAGGGAAATTCTCGCATTAACTACTAAGTACCTGGTATAGCGATTTGGAGTAATAGTTGTGTGGACCCGGCCTTATTCATACATCATCGCAAGCAGTGATGTGATAAATTCTTTCCTCTTGATCTCGTAATTATTAACATGCTGAGTGGTCAATAGCCAGTCGTTAATTCTGTGCTCAAAATCATTACGGCAAACATGGCTAGTCAATTTCGTTTGAAGATTCGCAGTAAGCGTATGCAGACGTTGTTGTTCTTGAAGCTGATGACTCCGGCAGTCAGGTTTTCCGGGGTTGCTTTCAGAGTGCAGATCGATAAACTGCCTGGCTTTATTCAGGGTAAGCAGAGAGCGTATAAGCAAGCCATAAATACGCTCCTCGGTATTTTGGGGGTTGTTAAAAAGAATGGTTCGGGGTAAGTCAAATATCTCTCCTTTTTGTAATTGCTTTGTCAGTGGATCAAGGTTATCAGTGAGGTATTCCAGCGTATCGTTCAGCAATTTGGTTTCATCAGCAAACGACAAACACCTAGGAGGCTGTCCGAGAATAGACTGCCCTACTGCGGTGGCAGCAAATTGGTCT
>NZ_JAHHPM010000574.1 GCF_024606345.1 Endozoicomonas sp. YOMI1 | reverse complement strand
CCCACCTCCCTAACAATGAAGCCCCCGACAAAACGACAATTTCGGAGCTCAATCCAGCGGCTTTAATACCCGCTGTTTACGCTTCCCAGAGTTACCCCGTGGCTGTGCAAAACTCACTTCCGACTGATGGTTAATCCTAAATCGCCTCCAATGCCTCAGAGAGTTTTTTCACGGCAATCACCGTAAGACCGGGAATCGGTTTTCTTGGTTGATTGGCTGCTGGAACAATGGCCCGGCTGAAACCGTGCTTGGCGGCTTCGGTCAGACGTTCCTGACCATTGGCCACCGGACGGATTTCCCCGGCCAGACCAACCTCACCAAAGGCCACCAGGTCCTGCGGCAGCGGTGTGTCCCGCAGGCTGGAAACCACGGTCAGCAGACTGGCCAGATCAGCACTGGTTTCTGTGATCTTTACGCCACCAACCACATTCAGAAACACATCCTGGTCACTGGTGAAAATACCACCGTGCCGGGTGAGAATGGCCAGCAGCATGGCCAGGCGGTTCTGTTCCACACCAACGGTTACACGACGGGGGTTTCCCAGTTGGGATTCCACCACCAGCCCCTGTATCTCAACCAGCAGAGGCCGGGTACCTTCCCACAATACAGAAATAATGCTGCCAGAGGTGGCCTCCTGGGTTCGGGACAGGAAAATGGCCGACGGGTTTTTCACTTCCTTCATGCCGGTTTCGGTCATGGCAAAAATACCCAGCTCGTTCACCTGGCCAAACCGGTTTTTGGTGGCCCGCATCATCCGGAAGCGGGAATCATCGGTATTGCCCAGCATGATCTGGGTATCGATGATATGGGATAGAGTCATGGGACCGGCCAGGGAGTTGTCTTTGGTGACGTGGCCGACAATCAGTAATACCGTACCGCTTTGTTTGGCATAACGGGTCAGGAAAGCGGCAGATTCTTTTACCTGGCCAACACCACCGGGCACGGAGTCCACTCCGTTCATATACATCACCTGGATAGAGTCGATCACAACAATGCCGGGCTTCTCCTGCTCGGCCACCGCTACAATATTTTCTGCGGAGGTTTCCGCCAGCATTTTCAGGTTATTGGTGGGGAGTCCTAATCGCTGGGCCCGGGCGGCAATCTGCTGCAGTGACTCTTCACCAGAAACATAAAGGGCATTCATAGACTGGGCAACGTGGCAGAGCACCTGCAGCAGGATGGTACTTTTTCCGGCACCCGGGTGGCCACCAATCAGCACCGCACTGCCTTTAACAAAACCGCCACCGAGCACCCGGTCAAACTCCGTCATGCCGCTGGAGAAGCGAGGTGCTTCTTCCACATCCACTTCGCTGAGGATTTTCAGTTCGGAGAGAGTACCGGCAAAACCGGCTTTGTTACCGGCGGCAATGGAGGGAGAGGCGGCCGGTCCGAGATTGACTTCTTTATAGGTGTTCCAGGCTTTACAATCCGGACACTGTCCCTGCCATTTCGCGGCTTCGCTGCCACATTCGGTACAGACGTATGTTTTTCGGGATTTTGTTTTTGCCATGAAGAGTCTTTGCGTAAAGTCTTTGCGTAGAGGTTCGGTATGCATTCCCACGGGGACCTTGGGAAAGAGTCCGACAGAACGTTTCAGGCTATTCGTTCATATCGAGAACGAAGCCCCACAGCCACAGGTAGACTTGGCATTCGGGTTTTTAACCAGAAAGCGAGAGCCTTCCAGCCCCTCTTCATAGTCAATCTCTGCACCCACCAGATACTGGTAACTCAGAAAATCAACCACAACGGGTGCACCATTTTTAATAATCAGGGTGTCATCATCAGCAAGATTACTGTCAAACGTGAAGCCGTACTGAAAACCGGAACAGCCTCCACCGGTGACAAATACCCGGAGCCTTTGATTTTCTTCGGTCTCATCTGCCAGCAATTCTCTTACCCTGCGGGCAGCAGCTTCCGTTACACTGATTGGCTCAGGTATCACTGTTTCTACTACGCTCATTGACCCTCCCGTGCCGTCGTCTTAGCTCATGGCCATCATTCACTGATAACCCGTTAAGGCAGCGACCCGTCATTTACTCATCAGTCGGCTATTATCGGAGTAACCAACTGTTACAGTCAACTATCCGAAGCTTCAATCACTTCAGCGGCGGGTATCTCTTTGTCAGCACGCTCCAGCAGAGGCTGAGGTCCGGCAGGCACACCATTCGAGTGATGCTCAAGACTGCCATTGACCTGGGATCCTTTGATCATCTCTATGACGTTGTAAAACACATTACCGGTAATCACTGCCCGGGAAGCAAGCTCCAGATGTTCTTCGGCAAAAACATTACCACGAACATGTCCATCGACCACCACACGCTGGACACGAACATCACCTTCCACACTCCCATTATGAGCAATGGTCAACATGCCCTGATCTGCTGAAACATTACCTTTAACACGCCCTTCGATATGCACGGAACCGGAAAAGTGAATATCGCCGGTGATGATTGTTTCTGACGATATAAGCGTCATAATGCCATGTTTATTCGCGACGTTACCCGCTGTTTTGCTCTTGCCGAACATCCGCTAACAGCTCCTTATCCCATTGATAAATTTGTTCAAAACTCTGTTTGATTCCGCTGGTGATGCGCACCATAACCTTGACCTCTGCCGGCTGAAAGCCTTCCGGTATGTTGAAGTCAAAATACTCTCTGTCACTGGGCAGAGCCTGAAAGTAGCGAAATCCCAAACCTGTAATAACCTGATCCGACCCTATCAGCTCCTGCAAGGGTATGGTCTGTGCTTTGCCATCTTTCTCGCCAATCAGGGATACCGATAACGTTCCTTTCAGAAACGGGTTACTTCTTGCCACCTGAGAAATCACCAGCCGAAGACGGTACTGACCGGGTTCATTCCCCTGAAGTAAACTGAAGCCCGCCACCCGCACACCGGTGGACATGTCTTCCGGAGCGAGGATGCTTTTGAAAAAAGTCAGCTCTTTGTGTAGCAGCTCTTTTTCTTCCTCAAGCTTCTTTACTAACAAGCGAACATTATTGACCGCTTCACGATCCATTTTGCTGGCACTTTCCAGAATGCCCACCCGCTGCCGGAGCTCTCTGTTCTCTTCCAGCAACACTCTGGCCTTATTCTCCAGAGTGGTATTCTGTTGCCGAAGCTGGTTCAGATTCTGGCCTGCATGGTTACCACCATACCAATAGGCAAAACCACCCAGCAAAGCAATAAATACCAATAGAAAAAATCGAATTAACTGATCTCGTTTCGGGTCATGGCGTATAACCCTGAGTTTGCTGCTGTCGGGATGCAAAGCTACCCACCTTTTTGACCATAACTCGGGCCCTGATCATAAGAGCCAATGCCTGCAATCTTCTTTCAACAGAGCCTGATATCAAGCCACTGTCTGACCGGAAATAATGGCCACCTGAATTAAAAGGATGAGCATTATTCTGAGTAACTTAACAGCGGGACTATACACAAGCCAAAAAAACATAACAAACATAAAGGCAGCTTGAGCCTTGGATCATAACAACGAATGTTGCGCTCGTTGCGGT
>NZ_JAHHPM010000573.1 GCF_024606345.1 Endozoicomonas sp. YOMI1 | reverse complement strand
CAGTCCGAGAAAGGGAAGGCTACCCGGAAGGCTTACCGTGAGTCCGAGAAAGGGAGGGCTTCCCGGAAGGCTTACCGTGAGTCCGAGAAAGGGAAGGCTTACGAGCAGTCCGAGAAACGGAAGGCTTCCCGGAAGGCTTACCGTGAGTCCGAGAAAGGGAAGGCCTACGAGCAGTCCGAGAAACGGAAGGCTTACCAGAAGGCTTATCAGAAGGCTTACCAGCAGTCCGAGAAACGGAAGGCTACCCGGAAAACTTACGAGCAGTCCGAGAAACGGAAAGCTTCCATGAAGGCTTACAAAAAGGCTTATAATAAGGCTTACAAGGAAGTTTTCAAGAATACCGGTGATCAAGAACAAGCAAGAATAGCTGGTAAGCAAGCTGCCGCCCTTATAAGGGAATCGAATAAATCAAAATTGAATCAACCTGAATTCAAGTCAAAAATGCCTAACCGGGTTTGAGTGTCCAAAAAACTAAAACCGCTTCAGATATAAACTACACTTTCCTACTATGCTCCAAGTTATGTACGACTTAGAACGTACAAATATTGTAGATCTTCTCCAACTTTACCCCTTCACACAACAGGTCTGGTACCACCTATGATAAGCGGCAAAAACAACTATTTTGCATATTATGCAACAGTAGACATGACGGTGTTTGCCATTGGTATTTTACCTTTTCTATTGCCTGGAACATCCTTTGCCAGTGAGCATCCCTGGGATAATGGTGTGTGGTTTGCCCAATTGGGAGGAGGGACTGCATTAACCAGAAGCCTTGACGATGATCGAACGTTAAAACAAGCCGGTTTTGACCTGCAAGATCGATTTAAAAACTGGCAAAGCGACCAGCATGGTTTTTTTGGGCTGCTATCCGGAGGCTATGAAATTCCCTGGCAGGACTATCAAGTTCGTTTAGGCGTTAGTTATAACCAGATGGGCGAGCTTGAACACAAAGGCGTCAGGGTGGACGATACGCTGGCCTTCCATCTGTATGAGGCCCGCCTGACATGGCGTTTTTGAATCCCCAGTATCCCTGATGGAATCTCGGTTATGAATATTGCGACAAAACTTCTGGTTCCGGCTCTGGTTCTGACCAATCATTTGCATGCCGCCGGGTTGGTGGAAATCATTGCAACACAGTCCTTACCGGAAAAGCTGCTGAAAGGTGAAGAAGCAACCGTGACCTGGCTGGTCAGGTCATTGTCAAAAACGACACTCCCTGACTTTCAGGTGACGCCTACGGGGGTAAAAATCACGGCAAACACTTGTACTGAACAGCTTTCTGCCAGAGAAATCTGTCAGTTAAGCGGGCGATTCCCGGCCAATGAAACCGGGGATTTTTCGGTTAAGCTTGAAGCCAGCGCGGCAAAACAGACTTATCGATTCACCAGTGAAGTAGCATCGGTGCATGTTTTTGAGGAGACTCCCGGTAAACCTGCCGACAAAGAAGCCATCCTTTATTACCAACGCCCGGACGGTATTTACCAGGGCTGGGGGCTGCATCTGTTCAATAACGACAACTGCAAGGCTTTTGGCAAAACAGATACCGACTGGAACCGGCCCTGGATGCCAGAAAGTATTACCCAGACTTATGGCGCGCTCTATCGGATACCACTTTCTGACACTTTTTCCAAGGTGCAGGATGACTGCCTGAATTTTATTGTGCACAAAGGCAACGAAAAAGACCTTGGTGGTGACATGGCCTGGCGTTTTTCTGATACCGATGGTCAATTGGCCTATACCTACAGTGGTTACAACCTGATTTCACCGACGCCACTGGATGGCCCTCCTCTGATTGTTGATGGTGCAAAGGCGCACTGGGTTTCCTCTGCCACCCTGCTCTGGACTGAAGGCAGCGGTTCGGATGTTGATAGAGCAGAGCTACTGTATTCAGACGACGCCGACATTACGCTGGCGAAGGGTAATATATCCGGAAAATATCAAACTATTTCACTTGCCAAAGGCGGCAAAATCAACAACAGTGTGCGAGAGAAACTCCCCCACCTGATGAATCGCAGCCCTCTTACTGTTTCTGCCGATCTTGCAATCATTAAAAAAGCCCTGAAGGGTCAATTGCTGGCGGTGGCCTATAAAGGAGAACAGCCCAAATACGCTACAAAGGTTCAGGTTCAGGGCTTGCTTGATGAGTTGTATAAGTACAACGGTGAATTAGGTGCCATTGTGGGTGACTCCGGTATCGATTTTACACTCTGGGCGCCTACTGCCCGGAATGTGCGCCTGGTGACAACTTCTGCAAGCAAAACAACCGACCGTAAGTTTGACATGATTGAAAGTGCTGCTGGTGTCTGGAGCTACAGAGCTGACAATAAGGATTATGACCGATCTTTTTATCGCTATGAGGTGACTGTCTTCCATCCTCAAACAGACAAGATCGAAACTTATGAAGTGACTGACCCGTATTCCCTGAGTTTATCGACTAACAGTCAATACTCTCAGGTCGTTAACCTCAACGACCCATCGCTTAAGCCTGAGGGTTGGGATAGTGTCCACTATTCCCAACAAGACCCTGAAGATATGGTGCTTTATGAAACCCATATCCGGGATTACAGCATTAACACCTCCGGCTTGACCAATCCTGGCAAATTCAAGGCCTTTACTGAAGCTAACGCCAACACCCATTTGCAACAATTGCAAGCTGCAGGCCTGACCCATATACACTTGCTGCCAGCTTTTGATATCGCCACCGTTGATGAAGTCCCGGCGAATCGGATTGATATTTCCCAGACTATGGAGCAACTGTGCGCCAGAAAGGAAGTAAAGGCTGATACCGGCTACTTCCGCACTTTTTGTAGCAACCCGCAGTCAGGCCAAACCATTCAAGCTTATCTGCAATCCCTTGGTCCTGAAACAGACCGGGCTCAATACCTCTACCAACACATCCGCCCTATCGACAGCTTTAACTGGGGCTATGACCCCCTGCATTACACCGTTCCTGAGGGCAGCTATGCCACTGATCCAGACGGGATCACGCGAATCATTGAATTCCGGGAAATGGTGAAAGCCTTGAAAGCTGCAAAGCTGGGCGTGGTAATGGATGTTGTTTATAACCACACTCATGCCCACGGTGTTAGCAACCATTCTGTGCTGGATCGAATTGTCCCCTGGTATTACCAGCGATTAAACCCCGACAGCGGCATCGTTGAAAACTCAACTTGCTGTTCAAATACCGCCTCTGAGTTCGACATGATGGAGAAACTCATGATTGACTCTCTCAAGGTCTGGGTTAAAGACTACAAAGTGGATGCGTTTCGGTTCGACTTGATGGGGCATCATCTCAAGCGCAATATTGACAAAGCACTGGTGGCAGTTAAAGCCATTAACCCCGGTATCTATTTTTATGGTGAAGGCTGGGAGTTTGGTGAAGTCGCTGGCAATGCCAGAGGCATTAACGCCAATCAGCTGAATATGGCCGGAACAGGAGTAGGCACGTTCACTGACCGGATGAGAGACCGGATTCGTGGTGGCAGCCCTTTTGATCAGGGCGATGCTCTGCGGCAAACCCAGGGCTATGCCTCAGGACTCCATTATCACCCAAACGAAAAAACAGCAGAGACAAAGGCTGCTCTGTGCGCCCATACGGATATCATCCGCCTGGGTATGGCCGCCAATCTGAAAAACTTCCGTTTCGTTGATTGTCACGGCACCCTTCGTTACGGTTTTGATTTTGACTATAACGGTGCTCCCGCCGGTTATAGCCTCGACCCACAGGAAGTGATCAACTACGTCTCAAAGCATGACAACCAAACCCTGTGGGATATCCTGATGTACAAGCTTCCTAAAGGTATGCCTACGGCCAACCGTGTCAAGCTTCATAATCTGGCGCTGGGCATCACGCTGTTAAGCCAGGGTGTTCCCTTTATTCATGCCGGCTCCGAACGGTTGCGCTCGAAATCCATGGAAAGAGACAGTTACGATTCCGGCGACTGGTATAACCGGATGCCTGACGACGAAGATAACTATTGGAATCAGGGCTTACCAAGAGCAGATAAGGACGGAGCGAACTGGAATCTGATTAAAGAGATCATCTCAGATAGCACTACTCGACCGGATAAGGAGAATATAGCTGCCGCAGATGCCTATTTTCAAAACATGCTGAAAATTCGTAAAAGTTCTGCTCTATTTCGCCTCAAGACAGAGCAGGACGTTATTGATCGGATTACTTATCTGAACACCGGGCCAGACCAGATTCCGGGTTTGATTGTTCAGCGCATCAGCGATGAGGCACCATTTCAGAGTATTGATGGCCAGTATGAGGTGATCATTGTTGCTGTGAACCCTTCAGGTGACAAAATGACTTTCGAGCTGCCCGAATCTGAAAGTGGTACTTATTCACTTCACCCCTTTTTGCAGCAGGCTTTTCCAGAGGGTTACCCTACATCCTCCAACCGTCAATTACGGATACCGCCTTTGTCCATTGTCGTTTTTGTTCGGGAAGAGGCTTAGGAACCGTAATTTAATAGACATTTTAATAAGGAATTGTCTCGGAGTAAGTTCCGCATTTGGCTGGGACTTGTTAAGCTCGCTGGGCTGCTGGCTGCTGGCTGCTGGCTGCTGGCCGCAAAAGCACAAGCGGCCTCCCTCGTTCCCACGCTCTGCGTGGGAATGCATACCGGAGATCGGGTTTACATTTGCCCGGTGAGCGTTATTTCCAGTGACAGCATCCCACAATCAGGAAATACATTACACGGCGGTCTCCCTGAAAACCCGATCGCCCGGCGGGTTTACTGGAAAGGTATTGATAACCTCCGCAAGTGTCTGAACCAACCGTTCTCTCTTTTCAGGGCTAACATGACCAGCAACCATATTATTAATAGATTGCCTGACTGTATCTTCATCTCTGGCTAGAATTTAGGATTTATTTGGGCTTCAGTAATAAAGCGTGTCCCGGAAGGACCTGCCACACCCTCACTGACAGCAGGCATTTTTTCAACAGGATTCCTGACTTGTTTCTTCTTATGACTCAAATCCGGCACTGGAACATATTCACCTTCATCCCCGTCTTCAAAATAGGATTTCAAATTACTGATTTCCGAAGTCCCAGCTTCTAAATTCAGTATTTCTCTGTTCTGATCTTTATCCGTTTTTTTGGCATCATTGCCTGTACAAAAGAAGCGTGTCAATAAAATAATTGCAACACCCACAGTGATAAAAACCAGTTCAGGTAATATTCCTAAAATAATAAAAGAGTCATCAGTATCTGGAGCTGAGGAAGCAGATATAGCATGCTGCAATAATCCGGTAATGTATTTATCAAAAGTTAAATTTGAGGGGGGTGTTGAATTGAACTGGCTGGCATTGGCAACTACTGATGCAGGACTCTCTTTCAAGTTTACAATACCACTACCTGTAACAATCAAGAATGCCAGCCCAATAAGTGTCAGGCAAGTTCCTGCACATATCCCCTCAATGGTTTCGTCTGGTTTTTTACCCAATAAGAATTCTTTACACCCGGATTGAGTCACTTCTCTTTGCGATATGGCTTTACTGTCACTCTGGAGTACGAGTTCCTCGATCGGTTCCGTTTGACAGCTAACAATGGTATCCGCATTCGCCTTTATAACTTCCCTGGTTCCGGTAAACCCTTTAGCCTCAGGAGAGGCTTGTAAAGATGTTGGCTTCAGAGTGTCAGCAGTAGGATCAATAGCCTGTTGGTGCTGAACTTCATTACCTGAAGCTGCGCCAGTAATACCCATAGTATTTTTTATACCTGACTATCAGTTTTATTTTTCATGACATGAGAATTAAAAAATGACAAACAGTATTCACAACAACATTTCCTTGAAGCAGGTTAAGAATAAAGTTTGCTTGCCAATTTAAGCAAATAATCTGCACAAGAATAAAAAAATCATAATAAAACGATTGATAAACGGTTTCTCCTGACTGACCACTTATCAACTTATTGATCTTTGGCCGTTATAAGTAGCTACCGTCGTATGCTATCACTGCTCGCCTCAGAGGTGAGGTAGTAATGAATAATATCGTTGGTCGCAGGCTTTCAGACGCTATCAGGGAAGACATTCGGTTTAAAGCAATCCGGGTGGTAATGGAGCTGGTTAACTGAACGGCGCTTTGGCCAGCAACAGCGATGAAAATCAATAATTACTGGCTTTTATATAGAAAACAATGGCAGATTACCAGATCCGGAGCGCGAATCCCGGGTTAAAGATTTTGGTAAAACAGCATTTCCCGGAAGCAGGTGGAGAGAACAGATTAGAGATACGGAGTCAGTTAAACAAGAGATTAACTATATGTTGGAAGAATCCATGTTTGGTAATCTGATCACAAAAATCGAAACAAAATATACTGAGCTACCATTTTTGATTTTGCAGTGGATCTTCTGCTGCAACTATAGCTGTCATCGGAGGTTTAAGTTGGCCCGTAGCCATACCAGCTGCTGGTGTTGTTGGGTTTTTTGCTCTAACTGTATGTCTCGCAGCGGAAGAATTTGATGCGAGTAAACCAGAAAAACAGCGTTTTAAGAAGCAAGAAGAGCTTATGAAAAAAAACAAAAAGAATTAATGGAAGAGGCTCACAATAACATTAACGTGGAGGCCATAAGCATTCCGCGTAACGATGGAGGAAGCAATAACCGTGAGGATAACCCCGCCCCATCAATAAACCAGACAACGCAGAGACGTGGGGCATTACTTAATGAACTCCGGGCAAGGTTTAAAGAACTCAGGCTTGGGCAGAGTATTGATGATGGAGAGTTATTGGCCATTACGTGATATAAAAGTTCAAAGGTGTATTTCATTGAAAAACGCCAGTTCGACGGTTTGTGTCATCTGGATAGCCGTTTTGGCGGCTACCACATCATCGGCTGCAAAAAACGGTACGCTGCTGAATCAGTTGTTTATTATCGACCTGCATGACGATAAAAAACCTGAGAAAAACATTCAGGTAAGGAGCAAACAGCTCTTTGGACTTTTACTAAAAACATGGCCGCTGCCATACCCGCGTATTCACTAAGATGAAACCGATTGGCTAATGCTATTGCTGACATATAAAGGACTTTTCCACTGCTTTCAAAATCCCCCAGAATAGATCCGTCGAATTTAGGCTCATGACCATTATTTAACTGCGTGACGAATTCCGGCTGAGATAGAATTCTTGTAATAGCATCATCCCGACTGATATTGTCCCGGTTCATTGCTGTACATATCAGCAAATTAAAGAGTTTGCTGGAATCTCCTTTATCCATCTGCATAACCCCTCTAGACCCCGGGTTGTATGAGCTTGCAGCAACGATCGCTACGCCAAACAACCATTGGCTTACCTGCATTCCTATACGCTGTATCTGATATTTTTCCGGATACTTGTCAATCAGCTCAGGATTGACAAAAAAACTATCCTCATCAGGCAGACTCTGCCGCCCCTCATCTATTCGTTGCAGCATGAGTGCAAAGAAATAAGGATCCAACTCATCAATATCGGAGGATACCGTTTCCAGGCCTTCAACGACCCACTCTTCATAGGTATCTTTAATATCAGCAATAACAGCATCAACAGCTGCCTTCATCGCCTCCTTGTATTTTTTACCATTTTCTTCATTTGGCATCATTGTAATTCGGAAAGGCCGAAGCTTACTCCCCACCAGATCGGCCAGATTATCATCAAAAACACAAAGGTCTTTTTTAAATTCATTCAGTTTATCTCGAAAAGCGGGTTTTATTTTTTGCCCTTGTAGTCTATCAAAGGTTCTATAGATAATTTTCTTTGAAAAAAGCTCTTTTTCAATATCACTTTGCACTTCGATCTCTTTCTCTTTAACAACATGTGCTTCTGCATCTGTTTTTAATACTATTTTTCGCCCGAAAGCCCCTCCAGCGTCTTTCCACTCCCCACCTGAGCATGGTGAACGATGCCGGAGGCAACAATTTCCAGATTTTAAATCGATGTTAACCATTGTAAGAAGTCCTGTTTTGTTTTCAGGAACTCATGATCAGAAACACCAGGCTGATCGATAAGCTTCTGGGCAATTAAGATAGCACTTCCTGTAAATAAGAAAGCGCTTTTGCAAAAAGCTAACTTGCAGACATAACAACCAATTTATTCACTTGCCAACACCTCAACTTCTGCAGGCAAGTACCGCTGCACCAAACCCCAATGACTCCAGTGAGTGTAAATGGGCCCAATGGCAAGAAAAACATTATTTACCGTCCTGGATGGGGGAAGGCTGCTACAACCCAAAATCAAAGCAGAAAGTTAATAAAACTATACTTGCACTCCATTCTCAAATAGAGTCCGACGGTTTATTTAAAATCTGTAAAAAACTGCCTTGTGTCAAGGATCATTTTGGTAGCGGTGCAGTTCATGAGTGCAAGGATTTTCTGAAACACTGATCATCCGCCATGGCCACAGTTAACATTAACTGGTACCTGTTCACCCTTCCTGACCTTTCGCACCTTATTTTTAGAATCCCTGACAGGCTGCTACACTTCCGAAAATTGCAAGGCTGTTATTACAATGCAGAAAAAAATTCCTGCCAATTTGATCACCGGCTTCCTGGGCTCCGGTAAAACCACTGCCATTGTTCACTTACTCAGCCAGAAACCCGACTACGAAACCTGGGCTGTGCTGGTCAATGAGTTTGGAGAAGTCGGTATTGATGGCACCCTGTTACAGGGGGCTTCGGCACGTAATGATGTCGTCGTGCGAGAAGTGCCCGGTGGCTGTATGTGCTGCGTGGCCGGGCTACCCATGCAGATTGGCCTTAATATGCTGATTGCCCGCAGCAAACCGGACCGGCTGCTGATTGAGCCCACAGGGTTGGGACATCCCCAGGAAATTATTAACACCCTTCAGGGAGAGTATTATCAGGAGGTTCTGAGCCTGGAAGCCAGTATCTGCCTTGTGGATCCCCGGAACCTTGAAGATTCCCGATACCTGGAGAATGACAATTTTCGGGATCAGATTCATCTGGCCGATGTACTGGTAGCCAACAAAACTGACTTATCCTGCGAGGATGACCGGAGACGTTTTGAGCAGTTTGCAGACCAGCTGCCGGAGCCAAAACCAGAAACGGCCTGGGTAAAACAGGGTGCATTATCCGTAGCGTGGCTGGATCTTCCTCGCCGTGATCGTATGGCGGTTAACCCCAAAGCACACCATGCACACCACAGGAGCCCCGATAAGCAACAGAACACCAAACCAATGAGCCTGCCTGAAGGCCAGCTTTTTCTCCGTAAGGAAAATAAAGGCCAGAATCATTTCAGCTGTGGCTGGCTGTTTTCTGAAAGCGCTTCGTTTTCATTTGACCGGCTGTTCTCACTGATTCACTCGCAAACTGCCCAGCGGTTAAAAGCAGTGGCAAAAACAGACCAGGGGGTGAAAGGTTTTAATATGCAAGATGGCATCGTCAGTGTAATAGCGATCGAAGAAACTCCGGACAGCCGCCTGGAAATCATCAGCACTACAACTATGGACTGGGATGACTTTGAAACTCAGCTGCAAGAAACCATAATTGACTAACCGGCATAAACCGGTTTGTTCTTATTCCGTAAACAGCAATTTTATTTCAGCAAGAGAACCTTGCCCTTCTCCTGCCTGCCATATAATTATTATTTATCTTATATTTCATCTCGACTTTAGACTTTTCATGACACGAAAGATTGGTCAGGTTCCGATAAAATAACAAGCCGGTATCAGCGAACCATTTTTTCAGGTTCGCTTTTATTGCCGGTTTTTCTCTAAGGGAGTTTCTCTACCTTCTCGGCTGTCATCCTGGTGCCGTATTTTCTGGGACGTCCCGGTTTTTTGACTGCG
>NZ_JAHHPM010000054.1 GCF_024606345.1 Endozoicomonas sp. YOMI1 | reverse complement strand
AACGAACGCAACAAGCCCTGCTAGACTTGGCCTGTGCAGGTCTTTTGGTCGCAATGGTTATGGGAAATCCATTGTTGCTTTATGGAATAGCGGTAAAAAACTATGGCTGAGTGAGCTTGAACCGGTTCCGGGGCAATGTCATTGGTGTACATACATTGCAACTGCCGCTCTGGAGGTGTTAGATTCTGCCACCCCGACGGCTCATTTCTTATGCACTGATGTCTACCCAGCTATTTATTCTTGCTTCAGGTCACCCTGCCATTCAGGCATTGCTCGAAAGCCTCGCTGCACAACTGGATACAGGCTTTAGTCACAGTCTTCAAGATGTTGATGAAGGGGCTCTGGTGGCTTTTGATGCATCCGCAGAGCTGGCGGTTCAGCGTGCAGGGTCGAAAGAGAAGCCGATTGTTGTGGATTTTGTCGGTGGCAAGGCAGGGCATCGACGCAAGTTTGGTGGTGGCAAAGGGCAAGATATCGCCAAGGCCGTGGGATTGAATAAAGGTGTCAAACCATCGGTGCTTGATGCAACCGGTGGACTGGGCCGGGATGCGTTTGTTCTGGCCAGCCTTGGGTGCAATGTCACCATGATTGAACGGTCACCGGTGGTGGCAGCCCTTCTTGAAGATGGTCTGCGCCGGGCACTTGAAGATAGTGATGTCGCTCCCATTGCAGAACAGATGTCCCTTTTGCCAGGTAATGCCATTGAGCTGATGAAGGCATCGGACAATAAATACGATGTCGTTTATCTGGACCCGATGTTTCCTCACCGGGAAAAGTCGGCCCTGGTCAAAAAAGAGATGAGACTGTTTCAGGATTTGCTGGGGGATGATCCGGATGCGGATCAGTTGCTGCAACCGGCACTTGATCTTGCACGGTATCGTGTTGTGGTGAAAAGGCCAAGGTTGGCACCGGATCTCAATGGTCAGGCTCCCACCTACCGACTGGAAGGGAAAGTCTGCCGCTATGATATCTATGCCCTGAATGCATTTTCCGGGTAATCTGTCTAACGATAGTTGAGGTTATGATATGACCAGCTTGGACTGGCTTTAAAAAGGATACATTGTCAAAATATCAAAATGAAATCTATGTTTAAACGGTGGAAAAAACTTCTTTTAATTTTGATATTAAATCACTTAAATCATTTCTTTCAGATAAACTGCGCATTTCTTTCGTTAACTCAGGTGGATTATTTTTATTCATATGTTTTACGAAATTTAATAATTCATCATCGGTTAAATTATCAAACAAGTTTTCCCAGGTAGGCGCAATGATCATTTCTCCTCCACCGCGGCAGTCAAAGCCTGTAAAATCACATTCACCTTCAAAGTAAAACACACTACAATCCTCTAACTCACCAGACATTATCCAGGAATCTGTCTCATTTTCACCTTCTTGATATGAGAACACTCTTGCTATATCCCGGCACTCTGTTTGGTATTCATGCATTCCAGGTTGAGGGCATCCTCGTGTTTCCCATTCACCTATTTCGGAAAGATACGAAGAATAAGCATAATCACCCTTCCATTCTTCATTCGCTATTTCCATTGGTTGCTTAGATGAACTTTTTGGATGAGATGAGGTGCTTGTGCAAACACTCTGCGTATTAGTGGCATTCACCTGACTGAACATACCTGAAAAACCTCTCTTTAAGCTCAACGTAGTGTAACTATTCAGCACCCAGTAAAGGCCTATTACTGTAATTCTGAACAGCTCAAATCAGTGATTGGTACATATCCGTACTCTGTTTTCTAGCTGACGAAAAATAACTCCAAATCCGTGCAAAAAAAGCACCTCCGT
This sequence comes from Endozoicomonas sp. YOMI1, assembly GCF_024606345.1. Taxonomy (GTDB): domain Bacteria; phylum Pseudomonadota; class Gammaproteobacteria; order Pseudomonadales; family Endozoicomonadaceae; genus Endozoicomonas. Next base: position 16,060 of record NZ_JAHHPM010000054.1, on the reverse strand, counting down.
CTGAACTTCTGAAGTAGCCTGCGATTTTCTGCTTTAATTTGGCCATTCGAACATCTCGTTCACTGCCATTGTCCTCGAAGGGGATTGTAAAATCTGACATGAAGCGCGATGCCCATCACATTCATGGCCTCACGATCCCGCTTTTCAGATATGTTGGTAAAAAATAGTGGTTAAGAAGATGGTATAAAAATCAAAAAAATTCCAGATTTATGTCATTCCAGGTTTATGTAAGTGGTGCTGAACAGTTGCAAACATCTTTGCCTCTGTGACTCCGTGTCTCTGTGGCAAAAAGAGGAAGTTATTCAGTGACAATTCCTGTTCATGGCGTAGCTTTTTCATCTGAATCGTTACTGACTCCGTATCGACTGGTCTGGTTAATACTGTGTCGTATTTCTGTGGTCAAAAGGGAGTGCGCCTGGTCAGCTACTTTTTGAATGTTATCGCCAAACACCAGTTTATTGGTTTGAGTGATCTCCAGTACACCGTGATGGCGCATCTGGGCAATAAAGCTTCGGAACAGTGATTTATCAAAAAACTCCGGCGCATTAAGGCCATGAATAATCGAAAGGCGCTGTGCCAGCACCCCACTCTGATGTTCCAGGGCTTCTGCTTCAATATTACCGCTGCCATTGCGCAGGAGCAGGCTGATAACCATATAGAAGCGTTCCAGTGTCTGGACAATGGAACGAGAGAAAACATTCAACATAATGTATTCGGAGGTGGCAGGGTCCGGCTGGAAATAACACGCTTCGCCCTTGTCATCCTGGCCCTGGGTAATCAGTCCTTCTGCAACCAGACAATCCAGCCATTTCTGCACCACGGCCAGCGCTTCGTGTTGCGTCCACTGCAGGAACAGTTCCGCTTGCAGGTAAGGGTAGAGAATCGCACTGATGCGCAGGATCTCTTTTCTGGTGATGCTGGCACTGTTCACAAAGAAACAGCTGATCAGGGACGGGATAGCAAAAATATGCAGCACATTGTTGCGATAATAGGTCATGGCAATGGCTGTTTTCTCATCCATGCTGATGATATCGCCCAGGGCATCGGTTTTTCTCTGGATCAGCTGCAGGTTTTCCACATAGTGGATCATGCTGCGGGCATCCAGATCCGTCATCGCCATCCGGTCACTGTAGGGAACCATGGACATAAGTCGTGTATAGCCATCCAGCTGGCGGATCAACTCCTCTTCACCCAGTGCATGCCTTGGTGAGGAGAGCAGGGCAATGGCAACCAGGTTGACAGGATTGATGACCGCTGCAGAGTTGATTCTGTTGACCAGCATATTGCCCAGGTTTGATGTGGTTTTTTCCAGCCATTCTGATTTCTCATCGGAACCAGAACTTTCTTTCCAGTTGGGTGCCTGTAAACTCAGGAACGAGCCCAGGTCCAGTGGCTCACCAAAAGTGAGCCACGCCTTGCCAAACTTATTCCTCAGTGCCGCCAGTGTGCGGACTATATCCAGGAGCGACTCACTTTTCTTGGCTTCACCTCTGAGCTCGCCCAGATAGCTGGCCATTTCCAACAGCTTTTCATAACCGAAATAGACCGGTACAAAGGCCAGCGGCTTGCGATGATCACGCAGGAAACTGCGGACGGTGATGGAGAGCATGCCGGTTTTTGGTGCCAGGGTACGGCCTGTTCTTGAGCGGCCACCTTCGATGAAATACTCGGTAGCAAACCCTTTACTGGTCAGTGTGTACATGTATTCATGGAATACCATGCTGTAAAGCGGGTTGCCACGGAATGTTCTGCGCATGAAAAAGGCACCGCCCTTACGCAGAATAGTGCCAACCACCGGCATATTCAGGTTAATGCCTGCCGCAATATGGGGTGGTGGCAAACCTTCATAGTACAGAACGTACGACAGAAGAAGGTAATCGATATGGCTTCGATGGCAGGGCACATAAATAATTGTATGGCTCTGTGCCAGCGCCTTTAATGGCTCGATATGATTGACTTTTACGCCGCTGTAAAGCTTGTTCCAGAACCAGGTCAGGATAATATCCAGGAAACGGATGACGGGCATGGAGTAGTCAGAAGCGATTTCATTGGCATACTTCCTGGCTTTTGCCTCGGCTTCTACCAGGGTGATTTCCTGAGCCGCAGCTTCTACCGCAATGGCTTTCTGAATTCTGGGCGTATGAATCAGGCTGTTGACCAGCATACGACGGTGAGAAAGGTCCGGCCCCAGAACCGACGCTCTTTTCTGGCGGAAATGAACACGGAGAATCCGGTTTACCTTGCGCACACTGCGGGCATGGTTGTTACTGTCACCCATGATTTCCTGCAGTGATAAGGCCGGGCTGAAATACACCATGGTTTGTCGGCCGTGCAGCAGCGTTGCCAGAAACTTCCGGAAACGTCCGCCAAGGCTGAAGTTCCAGTCAAACAGCAGTTTAAAGGCTGACTGTTCCTTTTCCGGAGAGCGTCCCCAGATAATGGTAATGGGAATGAGCTGGACATCCTGATGCTTTGCTTCAACCTGCCTGACCAGTGCTTCAAGTAACTCTGGTGGCTCTGGTCGTTCTCTCTGGAGTATCAGACCTTCGTACTGGCTAAGAAAGAAGTGCGCCTTGCTTTGCGGGTGGTCAGCGACAATGGGCTGGTAAGGGCGGGGCAGGCCTGCTTTTATACACTCACCCTCCAGTACCATCAGGTCCGTCAGGGAGCGCTGGTGCATGACATAGACAACCGGTTTTCCGGTCTGCAGATGCAAAGCTTCAGGGTTATTGTTTTCAACCGTGGTACGCACCCACGTAGAAAGGAGTTTTCTCAGGCTATGAAAAACATAGCGATTCAGGGTAATGGGCTTCAGCATGGAACTGGCTCTTGGCCTGCATCCGTTAGTAAAGGAGATAAGAAACGTCAGAAGACTGATACCGATAAGCCGTTACAGGCCTCCTGGCTTGAGATTAAATTGTAGCTCTCAAGTCGCTGGTGAATTAATCGGGCATTCTAGCCTGATTACGTGGTGTTGCGCAAAAGTTACGAAGCTTCAGTGTGTTGTTGCCGGTGGCAAGTGATGGAATTAAATCTGCTTTTAAAGAATTCCCCTGAGATTGTCCCATGGACGACACGGATATTATATTCATTCAAAGACCTGATGCGATGCAGTTTGCCATCAACTGATATGTGGCTTCCTGATTTGTAATTATCCAAGCCTGTTTCATGGGCTACCTTACATTCTCGGACAGCCTCCTAGCAAATGCCTAAGTATACCTGTATAGATTTCCTGCAGGGTATCAAGATCTTCAGCGTTAACGCATTCATTCACTTTATGGATGGTGGCGTTAACCGGGCCAAGCTCTACCACCTGTGCACCCGTAGGAGCGATGAAACGACCATCGGAGGTGCCGCCGGAGGTTGATAATTCCACCTCCATGCCGGTAACGGCCAATATGGCTTTCTGAGCTGCATTGACCAGAGCCCCGGGGCGGGTTAAAAACGGCTGACCGTTCAGATGCCAGTCAATATCGTACTCCAGCTGATGACGATCCAGAATCGCGGTTACTCTTTTCTGAAGTTGCCCGGCAGTCAGTTCTGAAGAAAACCGGAAGTTGAAATTAACCTGGCACTCTCCGGGGATGACGTTGCTGGCACCGGTGCCGGCATGGATCTGCCAGATCTGGAAGCTGGTGGGCGGAAAGAATTCATTGCCTTCATCCCAGACTTCTCCGGTCAGATCGGCAATGGCCAGGGCTACTTCATGTACCGGGTTTCTGGCCAGGTGAGGGTAGGCTACATGCCCTTGAATACCTTTGATCGTAAGGTGGCCATGGAGTGAGCCACGGCGGCCATTTTTCACCACATCACCCACCGTATTGGTGCTGGAGGGCTCACCAATCAGGCACCAGTCGATTTTCTCGTTTCGTGCTTCGAGGTGCTCAATAACTTTTACGGTACCGTTTTTGGCGGGGCCTTCTTCGTCACTGGTAATCAGAAAGGCAATTGACCCTTTATGGTCAGCGTGCTCTGCCAGAAAGTCTTCGCAGGCGGTGACCATGGCCGCGAGGCTGCCTTTCATATCAGCGGCTCCACGCCCGTGCAGCATTCCGTCGATGATTGTCGGCTGAAAAGGTGGATTATCCCATTTCCCTTCCGGGCCGGTGGGCACTACATCGGTATGTCCGGCAAAGGCGAGCACCGGGCTCTGGTCACCTCGGCGCAGCCAGATGTTATCGACTTCACCAAAGCGGAGTCGCTCGACCTTGAAGCCCAATGGCTCCAGTCGGCTGATCATAAGTTCCTGACAGCCCGCATCTTCAGGAGTGACGGAAGCGCGGCTGATCAAGTCCATTGCCAGTTGCAGGGTTTTGGAGGTCATAGTCAGGGAATCGGTCATTTATTGTTCTGGGAAGCAATCGATAGTCGGAAGCAATTGAAGAGCAGTCTAGCATTTTTCCCCAGACTGCAACCATTTGAGAATTTCCCGGACATATTTGCCATGGACGGCCAGTGAAGGTATGGAGTCTGAGCCGGTGTTTCAGCCATTCGGTATTCTATAGAAATTGAAGCCTTTCCTGGCACAGAAGCTGGCATAGGCATTCCTGGACTCCCGGGAGCACTGGTTTTCCTGATCATATAGCCCTTCTATTACACCGTAGTGGAATGCCATGAACGGATATTTTCTTGTGCAAAGTGAGTCAGGCTAAATGCAAACCTTAGCCTAAGACGTTTTCTGTTTGTACTCACAAAGATCTTCAATAATGCAGCTACCACAGTGTGGCTTTCTTGCTTTACACACATAACGGCCATGGAGGATCAGCCAGTGGTGGGCATCCAACAGAAACTCTTTGGGAACCAGTCTGACCAGCCGTTTTTCCACTTCCAGAACATCCTTACCGGGTGCGATACCCGTTCGGTTTGATACCCGGAAAATATGGGTGTCCACCGCCATGGTGGGCTGATTAAAGGCGGTATTTAAAACGACGTTTGCCGTTTTTCGTCCGACGCCGGGAAGCGCTTCAAGATCTTTCCGGTTATCGGGTACCACGCTATTGTGCTTATCAATCAGCATCTGACAGGTTTTGATAACATTTTCTGCCTTGGCATTAAATAACCCAATGGTTTTGATGTACTCCTTCAGGCCATCAACACCCAGGGCAAGAATGGCCTCAGGGGTATTGGCAACAGGGTAAAGCTTGTCGGTGGCTTTGTTCACCCCCACATCGGTGGCCTGGGCAGACAGTATCACCGCGACAAGCAGCTCAAAAGGTGTACTGTAGTTTAACTCTGTCGTTGGGTTGGGATTAGCGTCCCGAAGCCGGGTAAAAATCTGTGTGCGCTTTTCCTTGTTCATCCTTTGACCAGTAAAAAAGTATAAAAATCAGTTTGTAATTATTTTAATGCAAAACAGGGCTGGAATGCCCTATTTCTGAAAGGGAATAGCAATGAAAGGGTTACATCCGGAATGTCATGACCAGGCCGAAATAGTTCCGGTCTTCATCTTGATTCTCTACCTGATAAAAGGTCGGAGCAAATGCCAGACGGATATCAAAGTCTTCCACAACGGGCTGTTCACGGTCACCATTGAGCCACTGGTCAATACTGTCTACCGGGTCAAGGAAAAACAACGCCGTGGAGCCCAGGCCGGAAGAGCCCCATACCAGACCATCATTCTCTGCAATCGAACGTTTCTGCTGGTAAGCCCATTCACCATATAGCCAGCCACCCACGGGGGTTACGATAATATCCTGAATGGAAGGCACTTCAGCGATGGCTTCAATACCGTACTCCCAGTAGAAGGTGGACATCAGGAAGGAGTAGACAAAGGAATTCCACTGGTCGTAACCAGACTCCCGTGCAACGATGTAATAAACGCCACCGAAGTAAGGATGTGTTACGTAGTTAAGGAAAAATTCATCTTCATCCATAACCGGGCCTGAACTGACATTGTCCCACCATTTTTTGTGGAACTGTTTCAATTCAGACTTATCCCAGTTGGTAAAGGACTCAGGCATAACAGCCAGGGCTCCAATCACACCGACACCCAGACCGAACATTAGTTTTGTCTGGGACCAGAGACGTGCCTGATTCTCCTGAGGATTGTCATCGAACAGGGTTACCGCCCATGGGGAGCGCTCTTCCTGAAGAGAGAGTGTGAACTCTGGCTCAGCTTCTGTTGGGACTGCGGGAGCTGTGGCGTTGGCCTGGACAAAGCCGGAAAGCATGATCAGGCCAGATAAAAAAACTGTCAATATCTGGTTAAGCATCGTCTGTTATTCATGAGATGGCTGGGGGAGGCGCAGACACCACCCAAAAATGGGTATCCATTCAGGTTATTACCCCTGTTTTGGACAAAAGGAGACGATTCTATAGCGAATTCTGTCAATAATCGATTGAGCTTTATCATTATTTCCAGTTTTACCGAGCTGATAAATCAGCTTCTCATTCTGTAATGCCGGTTTTCTGACTGCTCGTTCAGTTGCCTGGACACGAATCAGGTTTCCACATGCTACATTGAAATAAAAAAGCAGTATAGGGATGTATCGTGTTTAATAAGCAGTTATACCTGTCAGTTGTCACAGGTTTGTTAATGATCGGTGGATTATTTCCTTCAACCAGAACGCTGGCTGTATCCTCACCGGAGCATGCGCCTGTTCCACATACTCAATATTGGAATATTATTGCCAACCGCCTTGCTGAAAGTCTCATCTCCAGAGGACGCATTGGATCAGACACCGTTTATGTTGATAAAAAACATATCGCTTCAGGTGCTGTCCGGTACCTTGAAAAGCAGCTGTCAGTTTCATTGAGAAAATCCGGTGTGAACTTGAATACTCCAACCAATGCTCGCTACATAATTGAGCTTGATGTTGAGATCAGGGCGCGGTCGAATGGAATGGGTACCGTGTATGCTGAGGGAGGTGACATCGACCAGTTGTGGCAGATAAAGGAGTTCGATCCTGTCTATTCAGGTCAGTATGCCCGTTATGAAACGATACCACTGACAATGAATCGGACAGTAACCAGAAACCCACTTTCAGATACCGACACAGAAGTAATTATAACCGCCAGAGTGATGGAGAGAGGCTGGATTCTGATATCGCAAAATTATGCGTTCTATTTTTTAGCTGAACAGACTGGGCGTGAAAATAAGCCTCTGCAGAACAGCATCTCGAAGGCGGAAGAGGATTATGCTGATAGTAATGCCCTGTTTATGGAACATCAGAACCGGCAGAGTGGCTTTATCAATCATCAGAAAAAACTTGATAATCATATTCAAAGATTGATTGATAGCTATGATCTTGATGTGAATTTTTAGGGACTTTCGCAGGTTGGCATAACAAGTCAGAAAGCCATCCTGCGAATAAGGCCTAAACCAGTCGTTCCACAGGTGGTTGCTCAGGCTTATAGAGTTGCCATTCACCGGCTTTCTTGGATTCAAATAGCTTCCATTCCGGGGCTTCAACCCAATTGGTTGTCACATGATACTCCGGATTTAACAACTGGATTGCCTTTCTGGCAGAGTCGATGGCAAGGAATAAATCTTTAGGACTTTCCAGCGAAGCCTTGTCACCACTGGCGCGGATGGTAATTGGAGAGTAGCCATTGTTGTCACTTCTATTGTCAACAACGCGTTCTGTGGCAATTTGCTGGGCACTTATATGGGGCTGATTGCTGACCAGAACGATGTCTCCGGGAATCGTTCCAGGCAGTTGTCCCAAGGCATTAAAGGCAGACACCATTGTTGCTTCGGTGTTTGGTCTGCCAATGCGGATGCTTTCATCATCTTTAAGCGTGTATTTGCCATTTTCCTGGAGAGACTGCTGATAGTAGTGAACGTCTCCGGTATAAGTTACATAAATGGTTTGTTTGTTCAGAAAGCATTCCTGGTCACCCTCACGGAGCATGTCCATAATAGCCATTTGGGCATGAGCTTCTGTGGCAGTGGGTCCCAGGTCAGTTTCAAGATCATTAACAATCTTCTGTATGCGATCATGCAGATCTTTATTGCTATCAAGATCCTGAAGCTTATCGACTTTGCTCAAAAGCCTTGAAGAACCATTACAAAGCAGCAGTCCGGGCAATTTATTATCACTGTTCTGTGCAATAGCAAACTCAGCGCGAAGCTGCATTCGAGGAATAGCTGCTCCCGGAAAAAGAAGAGTTGTTTGATCAGTAAACTCAAGGGGCTCTGCATCAGAAGTCCTTAGTGGCTCAAGTGCTGATCTTAGCCGTTCTTTGGCAACGTCACTCAGGTTTTCAATGGCAGCAGTTTGCTCTGTGGCATCCCAGCGCTCCACTATTTTTCCCTGTTCTTCCCTGTGAATGGGGCTTTGATGAAAATAGACATCAAGTTGCCTGATAAGTTTAATGAGACTTTCGTACTTTTCTGGCTCCGACAGTGCAATAAAATTTTCTGGAGTTCGCAATGAGGGTTCAGGCACCTTTTTGCCAAATACATCGTTCATAACCTCAACCAGATTTACCGTATCGAGGATAAAGCGTTGGCTGTCCAGAATGCATTTCTGGAGTTGCGTCATTTCATCAGGCTTTGATCTGCTCGCCTTCACGTCTTCAACCGCTGTTTCTGTGCCTGTTGGTGTTGTCATTGGTTGTGGGGTTGCGGGAGTAAATTGAGCAGGTAACATTACAGAATTTTCCTCTGGATTAACGGGTGCCTGTCTGATAAATCAAAAAAGATTTACCGATTCTGAATCAATAGACAGGAAATCAGAGAATAAGTTCCAATATAAGCGTTAAGAATAATCAAACATTACCGGTAACCCTGACCCGTTTGCTTACTTTTGCTGTTACCGGTTTCAGGCTTTTTTTTCTTTCTTCCAGGCGACGATCAATACTATTTTTAATGGCAATCAAAAAGCCCATAAAGACAAAGGCACCAGGGGGAAGAATGGCAAACAGGAACTGTTTATAGTTGGCAATCACCGTAATGGTCCAGTCAGCCGCAATGGGCCCCAGCAGCAGGTCCATGCCGGAGAACAGCGTACCCTGGCCAATCAGCTCCCGCAGCGCCCCCAGCAATACCAGAATCACGGCAAAGCCCGTACCCATCATCAAACCATCAAAAGCGGCAGGCAGCACCGGGTTTCTGGAGGCAAAGGCATCGGCTCGACCCAGGATAATGCAGTTGGTGACAATCAACGGAATAAAAATACCCAGAATCCGATAGAGCTCATAGGTATAGGCCTGCATCAGCAGTTCGATACAGGTGGTGAAGGAAGCAATAATCATCACAAATACTGGCAGGCGAATGGCATCTGTTACCTGGTGTCGTATAAGAGAGACGGCAACGTTGGAGCCCATCACCACCAGCATGGTGGCTATGCCCAGACCAAGCGCATTGACGACACTGCTGGAAACCCCCAGCAGAGGGCACAGACCCAGTAGCTGGACCAGTGCCGGGTTGTTTTTCCAGAGACCGTCCAGGGCAATCTTTGCGGCCTGGCTGCCAGCGGTACTCTTGTTGTTCGCCGCAGTGTCATTTGTCATATTGAATCTCCTCGCGGACACCGGCGATTGGGTCCAGCAATAGCTTGCGGTTTGCCTCAAAGTATTGCAGGGCGCGGTAAACTGCGGCAACAACCGCTCTTGGCGTTATCGTGGCACCGGTAAACTGGTCAAACTCACCACCGTCTTTTTTCACCCCCCAGCCTTCACTAACAGGGTTGCCCAGGGATTTGCCGACAAACCCGAGAATCCAGTCGGTGACATTGCTGTTGATCTTATCACCAAGCCCGGGCGTCTCTTTGTGGGTGATGGCTCTGACGCCTGCCAGTGTGCCATTCCGGTTGATGCCCACCAAAAGCTCAATTCGCCCGCTATACCCGTCAGGTGCGGTGACCGGCAGAATGACGGCAGAGACCGCTCCATCATTCAGGGCAATATAGGCGTCACGTTGATCCAGGCTGGAAAGCAGTGTGGATGGCTCCAGAACAACTTTGGAATCTACAAGCACATTGTCGTGAGTATCTGCCGGTAAAATCTCCATCAATGCTTTGGCTTCATAGGCGCGAACCTGTGTCTCTATTCGTTCCTGAGTCATGATCCAGGTCACGGAAATCAGGCCTACGGTAAATACGGCAAACAGACCAAGGCCCAGGCTATTACGAAAAATGCTCTGAAGCAGGCCGTTCCCACCGGGAGCCTTGCTGTCGGTGGTGTCTTTTAAAGGAATCTGGCCGTCACTCATGATTCAGTCCTTCTTTGGCAGGCCTTTATTAGCCTTGTGGTGGCCATAAGTGCGTGGCTGAGTGTAATAGTCGATGGTGGGGGCAGCCATATTCATCAGCAGTGTGGCAAAGGCGACACCATCAGGGTATCCACCCCAGGCACGGATGACATAGACCATAACGCCAACACCCGCACCAAAAATCAGACGTCCGCGGTTGCTGGTTGCACCACTGACCGGGTCCGTAATGATAAAAAAAGCACCCAGCATGGTGGCACCACTGAGCAGGTGAAACAGCGGGGAACCCTGACTGTCTGACCCGTTACCACTCCAGAAGAGGGTCGCCATAATCGCAATGGCGGCGAGCATCCCTGCAGGGCCATGCCAGGTAAATACTTTTCGCCAGATCAGAAATACGCCGCTGGCCAGATAAGCCAGGTTAACCCACATCCAGCCACGACCAGCCATGCCATCAAATACCGGGTTGGCTTCCCACAGTTCATTGATGGTCAGGCTTTTGTTTTCGCGCAACACATCCAGTGGGGTGGCCATACTGATGGCATCAACACTGACAGCCTGACCCAGAGGGAAAATGGTGAACAATGCATCGCTCAGGCTGTTGTTATGGCCTTCCAGCCCCAGTGGCGGCAGCCAGGTGGTCATTTCCTGTGGAAACGAAATCAGTACCACAACATAGCCCAGCATGGCCGGGTTAAAGGGGTTCTGACCCAGGCCGCCATAGAGATGTTTGCCAATAACCATGCCGAAGGACACGGCGACCAGTGATAGCCACCAGGGAGCAAAGGGCGGCAATGCCAGCCCCAGCAGTACACCGGTCAACAGGGCACTGCAATCACTCAGGTAGAAGCTCACGGACCGCTGGCGCAGTGATACCACGGCTGCTTCGCAGCCCATTGCAACCAGGGAACACCAGGCAACATTGATCAGTGCACCCCAGCCAAAAAAGACCGTTTGTGCCATCAGACCGGGGATAGTGGCCATGATCACCAGACTCATGACCCGCTGAGTGCTGTTTTGTCCCAGCGCGTGGGGTGAGGTCTCTCTTCCCCTCTGGCTGATAGATGATCTGCTATTAATCAAAGCCATTCAAGGGTTCCGCTCTGTTGTGTCTTTATCATGCTTCCCGGGTTTCCTCCCACGCAGAGCATGGGAACGAGGTGACTGTGGCTGCAAGTCACGAGAGACCCTCAAGAGCCTGTTTCATCTCAGCCGCCTTTTGTTCCGCTGTCACCAGCTGTTGTTTCAGCGTATCCAGTTCATCTTCACCGGCACTGGCGATCGCTCGCTGAAGTTTTTTCACCGCAGCGTTGGCCATGGCCGACTCGATTTTCAGCTTTTTCGCTTCATCACTTAACGGCGCTTTGGCGGGTTTTTCTGGATTGTTTTTGCTGGCAGAATCCTGGGCCTTTTCATCAAACGCCTGCTGAAGTTTGCTGACCTGCTCATGCAACATCGCCAGGTTAGACTTCAGTTGTTCAATATCTCCCCTGTCGCCTTTAAGCTCAGCGGAAGCTTCTGCGGCAGCCAGCGCTCTTTCCGTCTTTTTGGCCTGAGCTTTGGCCATGGACAGCTGAACTTTCAGCTCTTTCTGTTTGGCGGACAGCGGTCTATCAGATGCTGAAGGCGCCTGACCGGCTGACGTAGACTCAGAAGCCCCAGCAGCCGCTGCTTTTCGTGCTTTGGCCCGGGCGATAGCGGCCTGGATTGGGTCCTCTTCGGCTTTGGCGTCGCTCCCGGTTTTTTCCGCTGTTTTGGCCGCCTTCAGTTTTGCCGCCCGCTCGGCATTGGCTTTTCGTTTGGCCTCTTTCTCGGCTTTTTCCTGTGCCAATCTGGCCAGACGATCTTCGTAGCGCTGTTTGGAGCGCTCGGACTTGGCGTGTTTGGCTTCCTGGGTGCGAATAGCGCCTTTGGATGCCCGGTAATACTGCACCAGCGGAATAGACGACGGGCAGACGAAGGAGCAGGCACCACACTCAATACAGTCAAACAGGTTGTGGTGCATAAGCTGCTCATGGTTCTCAGCCCTGGCGTGCCAGTAAAGCTGCTGCGGCAGCAAGGACGATGGACACGCCTCAGCACAGTGCCCACAACGGATACAGGCCTGGGCATCCGGTGCTGCCGGAAACTCATCCTCAGTCGCGGCAATCAGACAGTTTGAGGTTTTGATCACCGGGATATCCATGCGGTCAACACTGAAGCCCATCATGGGACCGCCAAACACCAGCGTTGATAATTCGGACGCTTTGAGCGCAGCGTATTGCAGCAGGTCCTGGGCCAGTGTACCGATCAATGCTTCTACATTTTGTGGCGCTGTCAAGGCATCACCGGTGAGGGTGGTGATGCGTGAGATCAGCGGCTTGCCGTCAACAATGGCTTCTTTGACCGCAACGGCTGTGCCCACGTTCTGAACCACCATGCCCAGATCCGCTGGCAGTTTTCCAGAAGGCACCTCCTGAGCGGTAAGAATCTGGATCAGCTGCTTTTCACCACCGGAAGGGTAGATGGCAGGAAAAACGACGATGTCTATATTTTTGCCAGCGGCCGCCCTGCGCATCGCGGCGATGGCTTCCGGTTTATTGTCTTCAATACCGATCAGGCACTCCTGGGCACCCAGCATGTATTGGAGGATTTCTGCGCCCTCAATCACTGCATCAGCCTTTTCCCGCATCAGCATATCGTCGGCGGTAATATAGGGCTCACACTCCGTGCCATTGAGAATCAGGGTATTGATTGCCGTGCCGGGTGCCAGTTTGATGGCCGTAGGGAAACCAGCGCCACCCATACCGCTGATGCCGGCATCACGCACTTTCTCTACCAGCTCGGCAGGCGACAGTTGACGATAATCTGTGACGGGTGCCAGTTGACACCATTGCTCCTGACCATCAGCGGCCAGAATGATGCACAAGTCGTAAAAGCCGGAGGCGTGGGGAATTGGACGGTTCTCAATGGCGGTAATAGTGCCCGAGGTCGGCGCATGCAACGCGGCGCTGACAAAGCCGGAGGCTTTGGCAATCATCTGGCCTTTGAGTACTTTGTCCCCCACGCGGATCAGCGGATCAGCAGGCAAGCCAGCATGCTGGGACAATGGCAGAACCAGTGTTTCAGGCAGAGGCGGAACACTGACAGGGCAGCTGGTTGACTGATGCTTGTTTTCTTCCGGGTGAACCCCACCGGTCAGCGGCCAGATTTTGCGTTCAGAACTTGCTATCACCTGGCTCCCGGCCACAGGACTCTGGATGTCTTGGTGTGGGCTTTTTGCGATTGCGTTCATACGGTCTGCCCCCTGAGGTCAGTGGCAATCAAGCCAGCCTTGCCATGATTCGGCTGGGGCAGCGCCCAGCTCCAGGTCCTGACCGTGATATCCACAGGGCGCATTTCGATACAGTCAACAGGGCAGGGCTCAACACAGAGGTCGCAACCGGTACACTCATCGGAAATCACCGTGTGCATCTGTTTGGCAGCACCCAGGATGGCATCCACAGGGCAGGCCTGAATGCACTTGGTACAACCGATACACTCTGCTTCCCGAATAAAGGCAACTTTGGTGACTGACTCCTGCCCATGTTCCGCATCCAGCGGCTCAGGCTCCATATCCAGCAGGTCCGCCAGGGTGTTGATGGTTGCCTGACCACCGGGAGGGCACTTATTGATGGCATCACCATTGGCAATGGCTTCCGCATAAGGGCGACACCCCGGGTAGCCACACTGGCCACACTGGGTCTGGGGCAGAATTTCATTAATCTGGTCAACAATCGGGTTGCCTTCCACCTTAAAGCGAATAGCGGCAAAACCGAGAATAGCCCCGAAAATCAGGGCGAGAGCCAGCAGGGCTCCTATAGCGTAAAGAACAATGTCCATGGACTAACGCAATCGCTCCTTCAGCTTTTTAAGAGGTCTGGCATTTCTCATCATTGCATGAAATCCTGCATTCACAATTTGATCAGTCCGGTAAAACCCATAAATGCTAACGACATCAGACCTGCACTGATCATACCGATGGCCGCACCTCTGAATGGCGTTGGTACATCCGCAGCGGCAATGCGCTCACGCATAGCAGAAAACAGCACCAGTACCAGGGAAAAACCGGCCGCAGCACCAAAACCGTAGGTGGCTGAATCCACCAGTGAGCTGTCCATTCGGTTGGTGTTCAGCAGGGCAACCCCAAGTACCGCACAGTTTGTGGTGATCAGTGGCAGGAACACGCCCAGTACCTTATGCAGCAGCGGGCTGGTTTTGCGCACCACCATCTCTGTGAATTGCACCACCACGGCAATCACCAGAATGAACGAGATGGTTTTCAGAAACTCCAGGTTCAGTGGCAACAGAATGTACTTGTACGTTAAATAGCTGCAGATAGAGGCCAGTGTCAGCACAAAAGTGGTGGCCATCGACATACCCATGGCCGATTCCAGCTTGTTGGACACGCCCATAAAAGGACACAACCCAAGGAATTGAACCAGTACAAAGTTGTTGACCAGTATGGCGCTGACCAGAATCAGTATCAGTTCGCTCATTGGTTTTACCTGCTGCAATGCCCGGCTCTTAAAGAGCCAGCCGATCATAAATGCGGTTGGATACCTGATGAAAGGCGTCAAGTATATATTTCCGGAAAAAGCAGATAAATCATGTTTAAAGATGTAAACCGAATAACGATAAGCCGCTAACCGGTTTGGATGCTTTTTCCGGAAGATTCATCGAGTCTTAATTGAACAGCCCTGGCTCAGGAGGCGGGGATTATAACGCCACAACAGGCAGGATGCATGTAGTGATGCCTCTAATGGGGCTGAAGAATACCGAATAACAGACAACGAATGGAGTGTCCCCATAAGTAAATCTTTTCAGATCAGCTATCCTAAGTAACCAGAAATGTTTGATTCTATGTGGCCAACTACTGAATTGTCTGTTCTTTATTAACAGATAACCGGGTTCACCCTACGCCGGTGAACTGAACTCCCAATATTCCCTCCTGCAGGAGTCCTGCCATGAATAAGCCATTGGTCGTTATTACCGGAGCCAGCTCTGGTATTGGTGAAGCCGTTGCCAGGGGCATGAGTCAACTTGGACATCCATTGTTATTACTGGCCAGAAGGGCCGAGCGCCTGGAGGCCCTGGACCTTCCTGACGCACTTTGCCGGCGAGTGGATGTGACGGATCGTGATGCCTTGAAACTGGTCATCGAAGAAGCTGAGTCCCGCTATGGGCATACAGACTGCCTTATCAACAATGCCGGGCTAATGCAGCTGGGGCGTGCTGATGAACAGGATCCTGCCGAGTGGGATACTATGGTTGATGTGAATATCAAGGGTGTTTTGAATGGCATCCATGCCGTTGCCCGTCAGATGAAAGCCAGAAAAGGGGGAACCATCATCAATATCAGTTCAGTGGCCGGTATCAAAAGTTTTCCAAATCATATGGCCTATTGTGGCACCAAGTTTGCCGTGCACGGATTGTCTGAAACGCTAAGAGAAGAACTGGCTGACGACAGTGTCCGAGTGGTAACCATTGCACCGGGAGCGGTAGAAACTGAGCTGCTCAGCCATACAACATCCACTGAGATCAAGGATGTCTATGAACAGTGGAAGCACGGCATGGGAGGCGTTATTACGGCGGAGGATATTGCCCGTTGTATTACCTTTGTGTATCAGCAGCCGCAAAATGTCTGTATCCGTGAACTGGTAGTGACTGCTACCCGGCAAACGGCATAGAGGATTTTCAGACCGAAGACACCGCACTTTAATCTCATTATGAGAGGTTAATGTCACTGACTCAGTCTTTGAGTAATGTGGCTAATTGGTCTAGAAATTCCTGCTTCTTTGTCAAATAGCCCAGCTATTTTCTTAAGAATCAGGAATTTTTATCCTCAATTTCTCGCAATCCTCGCTACGGGCGCTATTCTCGGACAGC
>NZ_JAHHPM010000572.1 GCF_024606345.1 Endozoicomonas sp. YOMI1 | reverse complement strand
CCACGTGGAGTGGCGTCTTCTCAGGGTACAAACAATGGGTAATTTTCCGTTTACAGATTGGACAACCGAAATCGGTATGCCTTGGATCTTTAAGCCACTTATCAATGCACTGCTTATGATAGATATGGGTACAGGGAAACATTGCAGCAATACGACTATTACCCGGGTTTTCAAGGCAGATAGCGCATTGTTCAGTTTCCACATCTTCTGCTTGAGAGACCAACGAGGCTGCAGTTGATATCGGGTTACGATGATGGACATTATTCATTACTAAATAATCACTACGATACAGATGTTTGCCAAATAACTCATATTTTAAGCTGCCTGAACGATTAGGACTGGCCCATAAGCTATTAGTTCCGTTCCTCTGTAGAAAAAAAGTGGGGGGCTGTTTTGCTTACCAAAAGCATTGCCTGTTAATTTTTAGCCGGATGTCAGTTATTCGGAAGATTTCTTTCTAATACTTCCAGCATCATGTTGTTGTCAGGATGCAATGCCTTTTGTTGTAATTCCCTGGCCAGTTCATAAAAACTTTCTCCTGGCGTAGTCGCTCGTGACATATAATCCAGCAGTATCTCATTGGATTTATCACAAACGTACTGGCAAAACTCGGGTAATCTACCTTCGTCTAATAACCGCGTAAAGTAACTTTGTCGGTCATCAGCTGAGAGTTCGGTATATTCATGGATTTTTGAGGTGTCCGTACCATTAAAAAAATGTGGAATCAGTGTTGCGATTAGCCCATGATATATTAGGATACCGTCGGTGATTTGCTCACATATTTTACGGACTTCTAAGTGGGCATTCTCAGGATTACGCCATAGCTTGTAGTTATGTCTGTCACATAACTTAATTTGCTCTTTGCTCATTGTTAATAGGGCCGATTTGACCTCCTGCGTACGGAATGAATCCAAATCAAATGCACCATTTGCTACCTTCCAGCCACCTAAGAATTCCGGATTGCCTATTGTTGTCATTTGATGACCACCAATTTCCGCCAGATAGGGTTTATTTAAGCACTGAGCGATATTAGCGGTGCTGGCTCCCGGTGCATAAATGGGGATATTGGAAAAGTAACAAACCAACTCAAACAGGCGCTTTTTCCCGCTGTGTGGTGCAATAATGATGATAGGCTTATCGCTAAAACACACTTTAGCAGCGTTTGTGTAATTGTAATACCGATGTTTCGTCATCCCGGCACAATGATAAAAAAGGGCTAAATATATTTGATTTTCTTTGGCCGATTGAAATAATTCGGTAAAAAATTGAGCTAATTTTTCAGTATCATAACCATGTATTGCCTGATTTTGTAAGCTGTTAGCTATCTCCCTTTTCATTAACTCTGGTGTTGACGTATTTTTATTTGCCTCGTACGGATAAATGGGCAGAGGATTTTCTTGATTTTTCGGGAGGTTTTTCCTTACACACCCAGGGAACCATCTATAGTTAGTTATTTGAAATAATGGGGCTTTTGGTGCTATTTTAAACGAGTCCCAAACGGTGTAAATTTGCAGTGTGTTTTTTGATAAAAAAATGGTTGGTATTCTATCTTGTATTACGTATGGAATACCAAATATCTTATCGTGGCTTATTTTCGGTAACGATAATCTGTGATCCTCATGAATGATAAATTCATCAATGTCACGGTCAGGTAAACCGGAAAGAAGATTTGGTAATTTGTCGTGTAGAGTGTATTCACAGCCAGAAAAGCGAATTAGATTTAAAGTGCCAGGAGAAAGTCTGACAAAATTCCTTAAGAATTCTATATACAGATTTAAATTGCCATAACCCCTATTATTTGAGAAATGTTCTACCAGAAAAACGATTTCTTTAACTTTTCCAGCTTTAGTTTGTAAAGAGGTGATTCTATTTATAGATGATGCTTGAATCGGTATCTGCTTAAAAAAATCCTGAAGAAAAGATATCCATTGATTGTCCCTTGTTATTAAGCAATCAGCTTTTTGAAGAATAACGCTTTCGATAATAGAAGGCTCTTTACGTGCTTTTATATTTACTGGAAGCACCTCTGTTGTGGAACTTTCATAAGCTGTTCTTTTTCGATCATGCCATGTAATTCCTTCAGGAGTTGAAACAGAATAATGTTCTAGTTTATACGGGGTTTCATCAGACAATTTTTCTGGAGTATTTTCCGGTTTGTTTACCTGGTTTATGACAGAAGTTGCACAAATATCATTCTGAAATCTGTTTAAACTATGGGTTTCCAGACAGGCAGAGTTATCAGTAATATTCTGGTCATCTTTTTCTCGTTTAATTATTTTTTTTGTTTTAACAGTTCATCGGTAAGTTGGGTTTGAACTGGGCAGTTATTGTTAATCATGATGTATCTCCTAACCAACTTCCCGTAATTGGCTGCGAAAGCGTCAATACGTGTAATTCATAGCTGTCGGGTTAATATAGTTAAGTTGTAAACAATTTTCTTTTCCATAAATCACTAACCGGTTGGTTATTTACAATAACACCTTGTAGGGGCTTACGACGGTTTAAGGGGGTTACAAGAATTCTTCCACTGCAAGGATTGGAAAGAGGATAGGCGGGATCAATCATCGTGCCAAGCCAGGGTGTGGAATAGGCACTTGTTCCATCTCAGATAAGATCTAGACTGGGTGATGTGTAGGTCACCGGATGATATTGCGAATAATCAGCAAAAATTCCAGTGTAATCCAAGAGGAAATCAGAATGGTACCGGCTTCAGCCCAAGTCTCACTCGCCACTGCAAATACCAGTGATTCAACCGATGTTTCAGGAAAATCCCAAACGGCAACTTTTTTTCATCGAAACGTCTGTTTTACAATGGATTTTCCTTCGAAAAGAATAAAATGCAGTGGTGAAAACCACTTGATAACATCGATAGCGCAGTGTCTTGGGGAAGGGCATCTTTTGTGTCGGGACTGTCAGTTTACCTCCAGCCCACCAATCCTGACTGAAAAGCCCAAATGTCCGTTCGACGGCACCGATATCGTGGATGACATTGCCGAAACCCGCAGTTTCAGGCACACAAAAATACCATGCCCTTCTATTACCACCTTCGAGCCTCACCATAAACCAGCCTGCACTTGGGAAGGACCTTACCAGGAGGTCAAATCTCACTTGGATGAGTGCATAGGAATTCCCGACAGAACCAAATTAATGATGCAGGGTCTGCAGATAAAAGAGCTGCAAGGAAAACTCACGAATGCAGAGAAAAAACAAAGTACGATGATAGAATCTCTGAATCAGAAATATGAAGCGCTGGATCAACGATTCAATCAGAAGTTGAAACAAGATTCAGATGGCCTGATGCCATTATTGGGTGGAACCATTGGCTATGTATGCAATTCGATTGAGGCAATAGACAAAATACGAACGCGGCTTGATCGATTGGAGGCACGCACTGGTAATATGGAGCAGCAATCCAATGGTGCAGTTCGCAGATGTATCCGGCAATTTGTTGCCGCCAATTTAGCCGCCGAGAGAAGATACCTGACTAACCAGCAGCGAGCTATCTTAACGGCTGGAACATTGTCTCCCGTGGCGTCGCCTGACAATACAGGTAAATGTGTTGACGTATTTTTATGGCGAATAGATGGATTCCAGTCATGGTTGGCAGATGCCGTATCAAAGAAAAATCAGAGTTATTATTCTCCTGCAGTTTATACAACAGACTGCTATTGTGTATCCGGACAAATTTCTCCTTATGAACACGATAGTGGAAGAAGTTATCTCAGGGTCTATGTTGCCTTATGGCAAGGTCAATACGATAAGCAAATTAGCTGGCCAATGAGTAAGATAATAACGTTGTCTCTGGTAAATCAAAATGACCCTCGCAAAAATGAAGCGGTAACGTTTGCCTCTGACGACAAGCCAGGTTTCCAAACCCCCCCAAATCTGGTAAACACCGGATGGGGCTTTCCTAAATTCTTGATGCTGAATGATCTGGACAATACTGAATTCGTGAAAAATGACTCTCTGCATTTAGAGATAGTGCTGGAGGATCCTTTGCCCCGCTCTGGTACACCGGAAGGGCATTAAAAGGAGTGGGCTTGATCATCCTCAGGAACGTATCTGTTTCACAGCTCGTTGCCCAAAGAACAGGGTTACGCATGAAAGCTGTCATAGCGACAACTTATTTGGTGACGACCAAACCCTGACTCTCGGACAGCTGGCGCCAGAATGCGGCAATCAGTGGATTCTTCAACTTCTTTTCCAATACACACAGCCCCACTTTATAAGGCTTAAGTTCCGGACTGACGATTAACACCTGAACATTTCCAGCCAGCGGGCTGTTATTCAAGACAATCTCAGGGACCACACCGACACCAAAACCAAGGCTGACCATACTGACAATGGCCTCATTGCCAGCCACCTGGGCATAGATTTCCGGGTGCCTGCCATTAACCTGAAACCAGCAATCCAGTCTTTGCCTTGCTATTCCTTTCTCCTGCAGAATCATGGGAATGCCTTCAAAGTCGTCAACCAGCAGTGTTTTTTCATAAAGGGATTTTGGTAGCTGGGATTCAACAGGGGCAATAAACTGTAGCGGTGAAACGGCTATTTGCTGAAATGTCAGTCCGGTGGGAAGGCTGTCCGGCCTGGCGGCAATGGCCAGGTCTTCCTGTTCGGTTAATACCCTTTGAATCGCTGGCTCAGGATCACCGGTATGCAGTTTGATTTCAATGCCCGGGTATCTTGGTCGAAACTGGCTGAGAATCTCATAGAGAAAGCTATAACTGGCGGTGACTGAGCAATACATGCTCAATGAGCCATGAAGTTTCCCGGCACCAGCCGCCAGTTCATTATGAATAATGTCCCATTGAGAGAGCGCTTCACGGGCATAAGCCTGAAATCGTTTGCCTTTTGGTGTTAGCGAGACAATTCGATTATTCCTTTCAAACAGTGTCACCCCCAGCTGGTCCTCCAGCTGTTTGATGTTGCGACTCAGGGTTGATGGGCTGACATGGCAAATAAGGCTGGCCCTGTTAAAGTGCAGGGATTCGGCCAGCGCGAGGAACTGTTTCAGAGGGCGAAGGTCTATAGCCATATATAAATCAAGGTTATTTCATATTTTGCAATTTTAAGTTGCAAATATATCACTAAATGCAACTATACGCAGAATCACCTATCGGGTATGGTGTACTCCAAGTTGAGAGAGCGGACAGCCTCCCAGTGCAGAAAAGCGCTAATACCCATACAACGCAACCCTCGTTCCCTCGCTCTGCGTGGGAATGCATACCGGACCGGTGTTTTCTTTCAGGAGTTATTCGATGAAAGTTTATTACGATAAAGACTGTGACCTCTCCATTATCCGTGGCAAGAAAGTCTCTATCATTGGCTATGGCTCTCAGGGTCATGCCCACGCTAATAACCTGAAAGACTCTGGTGTTGAAGTAACGGTTGGCCTGCGTAAGGACTCCTCTTCCCGGGCCAAGGCGGAAGCCGCCGGTCTCTTGGTGGCAGAAGTACCCCAGGCTGTTGCCCAGGCTGATGTGGTTATGATTCTGACGCCGGACGAGTTCCAGTCCCAGCTTTACAGAGAGGTGATTGAACCGAACCTGAAGCAGGGAGCAACCCTGGCTTTTGCCCATGGTTTCGCCATCCATTACAACCAGGTGGTACCTCGTGCTGATCTTGATGTCATCATGATTGCCCCCAAGGCTCCGGGCCATACTGTGCGCTCAGAGTTCGTTAAAGGCGGCGGCATTCCTGACCTGATTGCTATTTTCCAGGATGCTTCCGGCCAGGCCAAAGACGTTGCGCTCTCCTACGCATCAGGTGTCGGTGGTGGTCGTACCGGTATCATCGAAACGACGTTTAAAGACGAAACGGAAACTGACCTTTTTGGTGAACAGGCCGTGCTTTGTGGTGGTGCTGTTGAGCTGGTCAAGGCCGGTTTTGAAACCCTGACGGAAGCTGGCTATGCACCGGAAATGGCTTACTTTGAGTGTCTCCATGAGCTTAAGCTGATTGTTGACCTGATGTACGAAGGCGGTATTGCCAATATGAACTACTCCATCTCCAACAATGCGGAGTATGGTGAATATGTGACCGGTCCACGGGTTATCAACGACGAGTCCCGCAAGGCGATGCGTGAAGCGCTGAAAGATATTCAGAACGGTGAGTATGCCAAGAAGTTTATCTCTGAAGGTGCTCTGAATTATCCATCCATGACCGCCTATCGTCGCAACAATGCGGCCCACCCGATTGAGAAGGTGGGTGCCCAGCTGCGTGAAATGATGCCCTGGATCACCGCTAACAAGCTGGTTGATAAAGAGAAAAACTAAGCTCTGACTGAGAATTTAGCGTTTCCATTTGAAAAAACAGGATATTTCGCAAGAAATATCCTGTTTTTCTATGGGGGCCACATTGTTGAATATCAGGGACCGAATATCAGGACTGCTTGAGCGCTTGAATAAACTGCCGTGACTGGTCAATGGAAACCTGCATATCACTGATCAGGCGATCAATATCCGCCTTGATGGTGTTGAACTCTCCTTTCAATGCGCTGATGGCCCGGGCATTCAGGTTATGCTTCAGATAAAGCACCTGATCCTGAAAGGCATCCAGCACTGGCTGCATTCGTTGTTCAGATTTTTCCAGACTGACCATCATTCGCTGATACTGACGTCGGGTGTCTTTCAGCTTCTGGGCACTGGCCCTGCGCAGGCTGTCGCTCTTGTAGAGATTGAGTTCGTCTTCCCATTCGTCAAACAGCGCATCAGATACACTCTGGACGCTGGCAATGCGGCCTCTTACTTTCTCTGCAGCGGCCAGGCTGCCCTGGTATTCTGAGTTCAGGTCGTTGTAGGCGGCTTCCAGGTCGTCACCATCAAAGTTGATGACACTCTGAAACTGTTCCAGTGCGCTTTGGAATTGCGCCTGTGCCTGTTCCTGTGCAGTTTGGGTATCTTCAATGCGATCTACCATAATATCGCGCTTATGGATGCCTACTTTTTCCATGGCGCTGTAATAAGTGCTCTGGCAGCCTGTCAGCAGGAGCGTCACCACAAACAGGGTGGCTGTATTCAGTGTTGAAATTTTCATCGGTGATTCTTCTCAATGGCGTCGATCAGTTCTTTGTTGCGTTTGTCGGCCAAATAGCTATTCACCACGAACAACGCATGGATAACGCCCGGCAGCCAGGCACATAAGGTAAGGATGATATTCAAAATCACTTGAAATGGCTTACCGCAAAGTAGCACGGCCAGCGGCGGTAAAATAATGGCCAGAAAATAGCGCATAACCTGTAAACCTGTTCACTAATATAAATATTGCCCGATTTTGTATCACAAGGTTTTTTCAGTGGCTACCCTGCCTAATGGATTTACCGAAATGATGTTCGTCTGCATGCTGGCGCTGAGCGGTTCTGGTCTTCACTTGGTAAACGATGTCCGCAGTGGTCGGCTCTGAGCTAATGTTTGATCTGACGGTGTCCCTCAAAAAGCGTATTCGTGGTAAAGTCTTACGCTGGTTCTGTAATGATGAGCAGATGTGCCAATGACTGAGAAAGTGGAAAAGCCGGAGAGTAATAACGATGCCGTCGACGGTTTTTTTCCTATAGACGAGCACGAAGAAGAGGTGATTGAAGAAGGGCAGGCTATCCGTCGCAAAGGGATCTATCTGTTACCCAACCTTTTCACTACCGGCAACCTGTTTTGCGGTTTTTACGCCATTATTGCTGCGCAGGCGGGTCATTTTTCCCTGGCCTGTATTGCCGTATTTGTCGCCATGATTCTGGATGGTCTGGATGGTCGAGTCGCCAGGATGACCAACACCATGAGCAAGTTTGGTGAGCAGTATGACAGTCTGGCGGATATGGTCACCTTTGGTGTCGCCCCGGCCATGGTGGTTTTCAGCTGGGCGCTGCAGGATCTTGGCAAGTTTGGCTGGATGATTGCGTTTGTCTATGCGGCTTGCGCAGCCCTGCGGCTGGCCCGGTTCAATGCCCAGATTGAAGTCACCGACAGTCGCTACTTTACCGGTCTGGCCAGTCCGGCGGCGGCAGCGGTTGTGATTGGTATGGTATGGGCATTAAGTGACTTTGGCTTTAATGGTGAGTCCACCATCGTTGCCTTGCTGGGCTCGCTGATTACCGGGGGGGCTGGTGTTCTCATGGTCAGCAATATTCGCTATTACAGCTTCAAGAAGATTGATCTGAAAGGTCGGGTACACTTTGTGTTCCTGCTGGTGATGGTTCTGGCCTTTGCCGTGGTGTTTATGGATCCACCCCGTACACTGCTGATGATCTTTCTGGCTTATGCCTGCTCTGGCCCGATTACCGCGATCTGGCGGCTTGGTGAAGACAAGAGTGATCACGAAGAAACGGTTTAGTTTGTCTTTGCTTCTTTATAAAGCCAGCGTTGCTGGCTTTTTTTATACCTGAGCACGATGGGTGCTTGAGCTCTGAAATATCCCTTGGCATTATGTGGAAACCGTCAATTTGTGTGATCGTCTCGCCGGAATGACCATAATAAAGTAGTGCTTGGTAAGGAGATATCATGCTACTGAAAATAAAAAAACGCTCAGATACAGGCAGTAGTGAAATTACACCAGAGCATATCTATCATGACCGACGACGCTTTATGCAGCAGTCTGGACGTTTTGCTTTGGCCGGGCTGGGGCTGATGTTGGCAGGATGCTCGCAGGAAGGCGAAGCCAAAGCCATTAGTAAAAAAACACAAGACGATGTTACTCCTTCTCAGCCGGATCCCGAATGGCTAAAAAAGCAGGTTCTTGAATTTAACCCCAACGTTTACACGACGACTGAAGCACTTACACCACATAAAGTCGTTACTACCTACAATAACTTTTACGAGTTTGGCACAGGAAAAGATGATCCGGTCAGGAACGCTCATTCTCTGAAAACCGATCCATGGTCGGTAGTTGTGGAAGGTGAGGTTGCGAAACCCGGTCGATACCATCTGGAAGATATTCTCAAACCTCATGCTATGGAAGAGCGCATCTATCGGCTTCGATGTGTTGAAGCCTGGTCCATGGTGATTCCCTGGATTGGTATCCCGCTGGCCAATATCCTTAAGCAGTTTGAGCCAACGTCCAAAGCCCGTTTTGTCGAGTTTACCACGCTGCATGATCCTGAGCAGATGCCGGGGCAGAAGGCATCCTTTGGCTCTCTGGACTGGCCTTATGTTGAAGGGCTGAGAATCGATGAAGCCATGAACCCGCTGACCCTGATGGCGACAGGGCTATACGGCGATATCTTGCCCAATCAGAATGGTGCGCCGTTCCGGCTGGTGGTGCCCTGGAAGTATGGTTTCAAAAGTATTAAATCCATTGTCAAAATTCGCCTGACCGAGCAGCAGCCGAAAACAACCTGGGAAACATCAGCACCCCAAGAGTACGGGTTCTATGCCAATGTAAACCCTGCGGTTGACCACCCTCGCTGGAGTCAGAAACATGAGCGACGGTTGCCAGGTACACTGCTCTCTCCTAACCGAATTGAGACACGGCTTTTTAATGGCTACGGCGAAGAAGTTGCTGACTTATATAAGGGTATGGACTTAACCCGCTTTTACTAAGTTCTCAGTATAAAGGAGAAGGCTATGGATCGGATTGCCAAAATCAAGCTTGCTGTATTTCCCCTCAGCCTTTTTCCATTAGCCAATTTGATGATCAAGGCACTGGAAAATAATCTGGGGCCGGACCCGGCCAGTGCTGTTACCCACGGGCTGGGAGAGTGGGCATTAATATTTCTGCTCTTATCGCTGGCCATCTCACCAGCACGACGGCTGACGGGTATAGGAAAACTGATCCGGTTTCGGCGAATGCTGGGCTTGTTTGCCTTATTTTATGCGGTTTCGCATCTATTGGCTTACCTGGCTTTTATGCTGTCCTGGGAATGGCAAACACTTTTAGAAGACCTTTATAAGCGTTCGTATATTGTCGTAGGTGCTTTTGCGCTATCGATTCTGATGGCGCTGGGTGTGACTTCATCAAAAAAAATGATGAAGCGATTGGGTAAGCAGTGGAGTCAATTGCATCGACTGGTTTACGCTGCTGCTGTTCTTGCGGTTATTCATTTTCTCTGGTTAGTGAAGAGTGATTATACAGAGCCTGTCATTTATGGCGCTTTGCTAGCGATCCTGTTGCTGCTGAGGACTCGCGCGTTTTCTCTAAGCAGAAAGCGGTAGCTATATTTCCATGCTCGGCTGACTGATGGGTTAACCAGACGATTTAAGGCCAACCATACGTCTGGTAAAGGTCTTTGTGCCGGAAACGACGGCATTCTCAATAAAAGAAGGGCGACCATCCGATTGCAGCCAGCCATTACTGTCCAGAATATCCAGCAGATTTTTACTGTCCAGTTCGTGGTTATCAAATTGAATGGCCACTGAGCCTGCATATCGTTTATGAGTCATATGCTGTATGGTAGTGTCTGGAAGATACTCAGGCCGAACTTGAGTATTACCGCAATCTTCACAAAGACGACAAATGACTGGTTTGCAGGTTAAGCATCACTTGCCGGGACGCATTCGCTTCAAATGTGCAGCACTGCTGGAGTACCCGGATACCGGTGAATGGATTAAGCATGGGTTGTTGAGTATTCAGGGACTGCACGATATCCGTGTCAATGAAGCAGAAAACCAGCCGTAACAGTGATCAGCTACTGGCTGACCTGATGCGTCCTCAGGAAAGTGAGGTATAGCGGATCAATGGTGATGGTAACCGGGAGTTGATTCAATCAGGCGCATTGCAGGTTGGTGACCTGATTGAGTTGCAGCCAGGTTCAGCAATACCGGCTGATGGGATTGTGATATCCGCTGTGGCGTTTATTAATCAATCGACGCTGACCGGAGAGAGTGTTCCTGTCTGCCGGGAAGAAGGTGCGCTGGTTTATGCGGTTGCCTCTGTATTTCTGGTTGATTATTCCTGTGCTCTCGGGCTTGGCACACCGGTAACGTTTAAATCCATCATGTACCGTGCGGCTCAAAATGGCATTTTGTTGAAGTTGAGTACGTTATTGCCCATGGTCTCAAAAGTACTCTGGACGACTACTGCCTGATGATGGGTGGCCGTCACTTTCTTGAAGAGCATGAGTCCGTGGATTTTACGCTCTATGAACATGAAATAATCAAGTATGAGGAAATGGGGCGGCATTTGATCTTTATTTCCCATGATAAAAGGCTGATTGGCATGATCGGGTTAAAGGATCACTTTCGGGAAGATGCTGTTGCGACATTAAATGAACTGCGTAACCTCGGAATTCATGAGCTGATCATGATTACCGGTGATTGAGTCAGCAAAGCTCAGATGCTTGGTGAAGAATTACAGATGAACCAGGTATATGCAGAGGTAACACCAGACAGTAAGTCGGCCATTGTCGAGCGGATAAAAGCATCCGGTCGAAAAGTGATGTTTGTGGGAGATGGTGTCAATGACGCGCCGGTGTTGACTATGGCTTATGTTGTATAGTCATGTGTGAGCGGACTGAACTGGCAAGACAGACATCGGATGTCGTTTTATTGAAGGGTAAACTTTATGCCGTTGCTGAAACCCGACAGCTGGCCCAGCTGGCGATGTCGACGATTCACAGTAATATCAAACTGACTGAGTATATTAATAGCGGCATCATGCTGGCGGCTGCCATGTGCTGGCTTAGTCCAGCAGTCAGCGCGTTGTTGCATAATGCACAACACTGGTCGTGCTTGGGCGCTAAGTTGCATAGAAGCCCCCTGATAACTGCTGCATAATAGAAAAACGTCGTATATGTACTAACCGGGGGTTGGCACAGTCATTCAAGTGAGTATAATTCGCCCCGCTTCCACGGATTGACCCAAACGGTTACCAACGGGGCAGCGGTATGAGTCTTCATCGCTGACTGGGAAGTGTGGTTTGAAAATAGGTTGTTTTGAAATGAACGAAAAACAATCGGTTGACAAATCAAAGCGGCGCGGTAAGATGCGCCTCCGCTGACAAGGCTTCGGGCAACGTCAGTGAGTTGGAAAGCCTCTCGCTCTCATCGAAGAAAATGACTGCTTGACAACGAAAGCCGCCACGGTAAGATAGGCGGCCTTGCTTTCGGTGGTCAGTTGGCAGTAGCCAGTG
>NZ_JAHHPM010000571.1 GCF_024606345.1 Endozoicomonas sp. YOMI1 | reverse complement strand
TGAGCAGCTGATGGGGTTTGATGATGAGGGGCTGGCACGTCGGGCTGTACCGCAAAATGCATTAAAGCCGAAAGATCTGGCCCGGATGATCACGCTGGAGCATCCATGGCACTATTTCGCTTTTACCATTAAAAAGAAAAGTGCTGACATAGACGCACTTCAAACACTGCAATGCCCTTTTGACACCGATGAAGAAGGCATAACTCTTCGCTGGGCTCGAAGCACCACTCGAGATGATAAGGCAAGACTTTACCAACTGGCTCTAAAGCACTACCCAACCTACGAAGCAAAGGCCGCTTTGTGCAAGCGTCCGGAAGAGGTGGATCAGGAGTGGCTTTACGCACCGATCTGGCAGCGCGTCAATAACCACCTGGGACATCTCGGTATTAACGCTCACTCCCATCAGGAATTGGTAGAGCAGCTGGGTATGCTGCGCTACGGCCATAAACCAAGAGTGGGTGACACTTTTGCCGGTGGTGGTTCCATTCCGTTTGAAGCGGCTCGGTTGGGGTGTGATGTTTACGCATCTGACCTGAACCCCATTGCCTGCATGCTGACCTGGGGGGCGCTGAATATTATCGGTGCCAGCCCGGAGCGCAGAAAGGAAATCGAACAGGCGCAAAAGGATGTGGCCGAAGCGGTGGATCAGGAAATCACTGAGCTGGGTATTGAGCATGATGAATACGGTAATCGGGCCAAGGCCTATCTTTATTGTCTGGAAGTGCGCTGTCCGGAAACCGGATGGCTGGTGCCACTGGCACCGAGCTGGGTTGTTTCACCACGCTCTGGAGTCGTGGCCAAGCTAATTCCAAATTACCAAGAGAAGCGATTTAAAATTGATCTTTGTTATGGGGTCTCCAAAGAAGAACTAGATGAAGCAACCAAAGGAACACTTCAAAATGGAAGTTTGGTCTACTCATTGAATGGCAAAAATTACTCAACTCGTATAAAAACCCTGCGTGGTGATTATTTGTACGATAGTAACAATACTGTCAATCGCTTGCGCCGCTGGACAAAGTACGATTTCAGGCCGAAGTCTGATGATTTATTCCAAGAAAGATTATATGCCATTCAATGGATAACCAAAGAAAGCTTAGAGGAATCGCGTAAAGAAGTATTCTTCACACCAGTACGCCCAGAAGATCTCGAACGAGAAAATCAAGTAGAACAATACTTAGCGAAGCACTTTGAAACTTGGCAGATGCAAGGGCTTATACCTGATATGCCTATTGAATCTGGCTACAATACAGATCAGCCAATACGGGAACGTGGATGGAGTTACTGGCATCATTTATTTACTCCCCGCGATCTACTTAATTTAGCATTAATAAGAAAGGAGCTTACTAAACCAGAGTTGGCACCTGAGCTTTGTGGAACTCTGGATTTTTGTTCAAAACTGTCTCGCTGGATTGTTCGGTTTTCATCCGGTGGTGGAAGTGACTTCACATCTAATGTTTTCTCAAACCAAGCTTTAAATACGCTGTACAACTGGGCCAACAGATCATTTTTTGATCATGAATTTGTTCAGAACTATAAAAACATTCCGATCAGCGGACACACAGCTGTACTTTCATCAGAAGCAAAGGAGGTCAATAAAGAGCAGGACCTCTGGATCACCGACCCCCCCTACGCCGACGCCGTCCACTACCACGAAATCACCGAATACTTTATCGCCTGGCTTCGCAAAAACCCGCCAGCCCCCTTTGACCAGTGGAACTGGGACTCCCGCCGGGCACTGGCCATCAAGGGTTCCGGCGATGATTTCCGCCGGGGCATGGTGGCTGCCTATAAGGCCATGGCCGACCATATGCCGGACAATGGCCTGCAGTGCGTGATGTTTACCCATCAGGACACCGGCGTCTGGTCCGATATGGTGGGCATCTTCTGGGCGGCGGGTTTGCAGGTGGTGGGTGCCTGGTATATCGCCACCGAAACCACCTCCGAACTGAAAAAGGGCGGCTATGTGCAGGGCACCGTCACCCTGATGCTGCGCAAACGCCCCGCCGGTGAAAAGCAGGGATTCAAAAACCGGGTGCTGCCAGCGGTGCGTCAGGAAGTGGAACGCCAGATTCAGCAGATGCTGCACCTCAATACCGAAGTGAAAGAGAAACTGGGCGAGCCGGTATTTAACGACTCCGACCTGCAAATGGCCGGTTACGCCGCCGCCCTGAAAGTGCTCACCGGCTACACCCATCTGGGCGGCGAGGATGTTACCCGATTTGCCCTGCGACCCCGGCAGAAAGGGGAAGTCACGGTGGTGGATGAAATCGTCCAGCAAGCCGCCGAAGCCGCCAACAGCCTGCTGGTGCCGGAAGGCCTGCAGCGCGAAAGCTGGCAGGCCATTCGGGGTATTCAGCGCTTCTATCTGCGAATGATGGATATGGAGTCCGGCACCGGCGCCTCCAAGCTGGATAACTACCAGAACTTTGCCAAGGCCTTCCGGGTGGGGGATTACACCAGTGTGATGGCCAGCATGACCGCCAATAAGGCCCAACTGAAAACCGTCCGGGGGTTTGCTTCCCATGATCTCTCTGACAGTACCGAGTTTGGCCCGACGCCCCTTGGCCGGGTGGTGATCGCCCTGCAACAGCTGCTAAAAGAAACCGAACCCCAGGTGGTCATCAACCAGCTGCAGGAGGATATGCCGGACTTTCTGGAGTCCCGGCCACTGTTGATGGACCTGGGCAACTTTATCAGC
>NZ_JAHHPM010000053.1 GCF_024606345.1 Endozoicomonas sp. YOMI1 | reverse complement strand
TTAGACCAATTTATCGCAACCGCAGTAGGGCAGACTATTCTCGGACAGCCTCCTAGACAGCAACAGAGGTCTGATGGGGTATATTACCGCCGGTATCAATCACAGGACAGCACCAATCACATTGAGGGAACAGGTTGCCTTTTCTGCTGAGCAGCTGCCCGATGCACTTCAAAGCGCCAGAATCCACACTGGCATTGAAGAAATTGCCATCCTGTCTACCTGTAACCGTACCGAAATCTACTGTGCTATCCACAGCTCCGGGACCGAAACGGTGAGACTTTGCTACGAAAAACTGATTGACTGGCTGACCTGTTACCATCAAACCAACGTTAAATTACTGACAGAACACAGTTACCTCTTCCACGATGAACAGGCGGTCCGTCACCTGATGCGGGTTGCCTGTGGGCTTGACTCCATGGTGCTGGGTGAACCCCAGATTTTGGGACAACTGAAATCCGCCTACGCCAGTGCTCAGGAAGCAGACACCGCCGGACCGGGCCTGAACCGATTATTTCAGCACAGCTTCACTACAGCCAAACAGATTCGCACAGAAACCGCCATCAACGCACAGCCGGTATCCGTTGCCTATGCCGCTACCGGACTGGCAAAGCAGATTTTTTCCGACCTTAGCGAAAATACGGCTTTACTGATCGGAGCCGGTGAGACCATTGAACTGACAGCACGACACCTTTGCCAGCAGGGCGTTGCCAATATCATTGTGGCCAACCGTACTTTGGAGCGAGCCCGGCGCTTAACCGACATGTTTGGCGGAAAACCCGTCCTGCTCTCGGATCTGCCACAAATACTCCATGAAAGCGATATTGTTATCAGCTCCACCGCCAGCCCGGTACCGGTTCTCGGCAAAGGAACGGTTGAAAAGGCGCTGAAGCAGAGAAAACACAAACCCATGTTTATGGTGGATATTGCGGTTCCCCGGGACATTGAACCCGAGGTAAGTGAGCTGGCTGATGTTTTTCTCTACACAGTTGATGACTTGCAGGATGTAATTGAAGACAATCTACAACAGCGTAAAAATGCTGCCCAACAGGCTGAACGCATGATCGAGGCCGATACCTTTGAATTCATGACCCGCCTGCGTGCCCTGGATGCCGTCAGTCTGTTACGCCACTATCGCCAGAACACTGAGGCGATCAGAGACCTGGAGCTTGAGAAAGCACTGCAATGGCTGGCCAGGGGAGTCAGGCCGGAAGAAGTACTGCAGCAATTTGCCCGCTCGCTGACCAACAAACTGATGCACCACCCCAGCGTACAGCTGAAAAGCGCTGCCGCAAAAGGGCAGCAGGAAAAGCTGGAATGGGCCGAGAAACTTCTGGGCCTGAACTCCAGTCGTCAATCCGATTCAACTCAGGATGCCTGATGGCATTCTGAATCCACCCTTTATAGACACCTTTTGCAGACATCATGAAAGAGTCCATTCTCGTCAAACTGGAAAACCTCGGTGATCGCTTCGAAGAGCTTTCCGCACTGTTGAGTGACCCGGGGGTTATTGGTGACCAGGATCAGTTCCGCAAGTTCTCCCGGGAATATGCTGAACTGGAACCGGTGGTTAAAGCCTACAAAGAGTATGACCAGTTACTCAGCGACAAAGCCGAAGCAGAAGCCATGATGGCTGAAGGCGACCCGGACATGGCGGAACTGGCCCGAGAAGAACTGGCCAATTGCGAACAACAGCTGCCAGCAATGGAACAGAATCTTGAAGTTCTGCTGTTACCCAAAGACCCAAGGGACGGCCTGAACACCTTCCTGGAAATTCGTGCAGGAACGGGCGGCGATGAAGCGGCCATTTTCGCAGGCGACCTGTTCAGAATGTACTCAAAGTACGCGGAAAAACGCGGCTGGCGAATCGAGGTTATCAGTGCCAGCGACGGTGAGCACGGCGGCTACAAAGAGATAATCACCCGTGTTATTGGCAGCGATGTCTATGGTCGCATGAAGTTTGAGTCTGGCGCCCATCGCGTACAGCGAGTTCCTGAGACTGAATCCCAGGGCAGAATCCATACCTCTGCCTGCACCGTTGCCGTGATGCCAGAGCCCGATGAACAGCAGGCGATTGAGATCCGTAAGGAAGACCTGCGCATCGATACATACCGCTCATCTGGCGCCGGTGGTCAGCACGTCAACACCACCGACTCAGCCATTCGCATCACCCACCTGCCAAGCGGCATTGTGGTTGAATGTCAGGATGAGCGCTCACAGCACAAAAACAAGGCCAAAGCCATGACCTGGCTGGCCGCCAAGCTCCAGGACGCCCAGGATACCGCTGCCGCGAAAGAGATCAGTGATACCCGGAAAAGTCTGGTAGGCAGTGGTGACCGCTCTGAGCGTATTCGTACCTATAACTATCCCCAGGGGCGGGTTACCGACCATCGTATCAACCTTACTCTCTATAAATTGCCGGAAATTGTCGAAGGCGAACTGGATCCGGTTATTGACCCACTGCTCCAGGAGCATCAGGCTGAGCTATTGGCCAGCCTGGCTGGCGAATAAGTCATGAGCAGCTGCCGAACAGACACGTTAAACAATTCCCTGGCAAAAGCATCCCGTATGCTTTCTGCCAGCCCTACCCCACGGCTTGATGCAGAGCTGCTGCTGGCGCATGTTCTTGACAAGCCACGAAGTTATTTTTTTACCTGGCCTGAAGCGCTTCTGACCAGTGAGCAGATGACTCAGTTTTTAAAGCTCATTGATCTACGAAAAGCAGGGCAGCCCATAGCCTATCTGACCGGGCAGCGCGAGTTTTGGAGCCTTCAGCTGAAAGTTACCGAAGCCACCCTGATCCCAAGGCCAGATACCGAACTTCTGGTTGAGCTGGCACTTGGTCTGGCGCTTAACCGGGAGCGCTCACAGGATCAAAACACCGAATCAAAAACCAAAGTGGCTGATCTGGGAACCGGTACCGGCGCAATAGCCCTTGCCCTGGCAAAAGAACGGCCAGACTGGGAAGTGACCGCCATCGACAAAAGCCCGGATGCCCTTGCTGTTGCGGCAGAAAATGCGGTGATCAATGATATCCGGAACACGGTATTTATCGAGGGCTCATGGTGTTCACCACTGGTCAAAAGCTCAATGGATATGATCGTCAGCAACCCTCCCTACATTTGCAGCAATGACCCACATCTGAAAGAAGGAGACGTTCGTTATGAACCCCTTTCAGCGCTGGTCTCTGGCGTCGATGGACTGGACGATATCCGTGTGATTGCCGAACAGTCACTGCAAAGCCTGAAGCCCGGAGGATGGATTTTGTTAGAACATGGCTATGACCAGGGTTGCCCGGTGCAGACAATCCTTTCTCAGGCAGGCTTTAGGCAAATTCGCACAGAAACTGATCTGGCCGGTCATGACCGAGTGACCCTTGCCCACAAACCTGCCGCCTGAAATACCAATAACTCTATAGGCGTACTCCATATTGCCGTCATAAGTAATAGCCCGTAATACCAAGCGGCATTCAGTGCATATAAACATATAAACTGAGCGCCATTTTTTGCCCGCTACGCCAACGTATACTTTTTAATGAAAAACAGGCATAAAATTCTTACGGGCACACTAGCGTAATTGATGGGCTACGGGTGGTTAGCTACGGGCACTTGGAGAAAACATGTTTGCCAGACGACTTCATAGTTTTTTGCAGCAGGACTACGCCATTGGCGTACTGCTTTTTATCGCCTCGGCACTGGCCATGCTTGCTGCCAATACGTTGTTTGCAGAGTATTATGATTTACTGCTTACAACCCCAATCCGTTTTACCATAGGGCCCCTGGACATCCACAAACCACTGTTGCTGTGGATTAATGATGGCCTGATGGCTGTTTTCTTCCTTTTGATCGGTCTCGAAGTCAAACAGGAAGTGCTTGCAGGGGAGCTCAGCACTCCGGCCCAGGTTGTACTGCCAGGCATTGGTGCCATCGGCGGAATGCTGGTACCAGCACTCTTCTATGTGGCTTTCAACTACTCAGACCCCACTGCCATTAAGGGCTGGGCCATACCCGCCGCGACCGACATTGCTTTTGCCGTAGGCATTCTTGCCTTACTCGGTAAACGTGCACCTGCATCACTGATGACATTCCTTCTGGCTCTGGCCATCATTGATGATCTTGGCGCCATCATTATCATTGCCATTTTCTACACTGAAGACCTGTCCCTGATGTCAATGGGCATTGCCTCTGTCTTACTGGCAATCCTGGCTTTCTTCAATTATCGGGGAGTTACCAGGGTCGGGCCTTACATGGTTGTGGGCGTACTGCTCTGGATCTGCGTATTAAAGTCAGGCGTTCACGCTACGCTGGCTGGCGTACTTCTGGCGTTTACCATTCCATTGAAAGCTGTTGACCGGAGAGGTCGATCACCTCTGAAAGCCCTGCAACACAACCTGCACAGCAGTGTGCATTATGTCATTTTGCCTATTTTTGCCTTTGCCAACGCCGGACTTGAACTGAATGCCGAACAGATCAGAAGCCTGTTCACCCCAATTCCCCTGGGGATTGTCACCGGCCTCTTCCTGGGCAAACAGATTGGTGTTTTCAGCTTCTGCTGGCTGGCGGTTAAATCCGGACTGGCAAAGCTGCCCACCGGAACAAACTGGATCCAGATGTACGGCCTCTCTACACTCTGCGGCATTGGTTTTACCATGAGCCTGTTTATTAGCTCACTGGCCTTTGAAGGCGTGAATACCAGCTACCTGATTTCAGATCGCATCGGTGTACTGGCCGGTTCCATACTCTCTGCTGTCTTTGGCTTTGCCACTCTTTACTGGGCCGGACGCAAACAAGCCTAAACTTGTTCCTGGCCTCTAAACAGAGGCCGGAACCCTCAACAAACAAGAAATGACACCATTCTTACCAAAGCTCACCAAAGTCTCTGCAAAGCTGTTAAACTCGCTTTCAATTTATCAATCCTGAAGTACTTCACCCATACAGTCCAGCTTGCACAATGAAAAGAAATTGGCAGTACTTCTGACAAATCTTAGAGAGAGCTCTTTAGCCCATGGAAAACAGAGGCGTTTTGCTGGTTAATCTGGGGTCACCGGACAGCACATCTGTTGAAGATGTTCGAAACTATCTCAATGAGTTTTTGATGGACAAGCATGTGATTGACCTGCCATGGGTGATTCGCAGGCTTATCCTCAGCCTTTTTATCTTACCTTTCCGTCCGGCAAGATCCGCTGAAGCTTATCGGGCGATCTGGACAGAACAGGGCTCACCACTCATTGTCAACAGCGAAAAGTGCACGGAGCGGCTGAGAGAGCGGACCAGCATCCCGATTGAGCTGGCCATGCGCTATGGCAAGCCTGATATGGCAAAGGCTCTGAGAAATCTGGCAAAGCAACCGGGCATTGAGGAAATCCTGCTGTTTCCACTCTACCCACACTATGCCATGTCATCGGTAAAAACCGTGATTGAGCACGCCAAAAGCCTGATGCAGGAAATGAACATCCCCCTTCCGCTTCGCGTCCACCCGGTGTTCTATGATCACGATGGCTACATTGAGGCTCTGGTCGAAAGTGCAAAACCCTGGCTGGAAAAAGAGTTTGATCACCTGGTGTTCAGCTACCATGGCGTGCCAGAGCGCCACATTATAAAAGATGACCCTACCGGCAATCACTGTCTGAAAGACAAAAGCTGCTGCCAGAAAACGTCCATTGCCCACAAAACCTGCTATCGACATCAGGTATATCAGACAACGGAGGCCTTTGTTGAAAAAGCAGGCATCCCGATTGATAAATACAGTGTTGGCTTCCAGTCCCGACTGGGAAAAGCCAAGTGGCTGGAGCCAAATACTCTGGATGTTATCAAACAACTGGCTAATCAAGGAGTCAGAAAAATACTGGTTATCTGCCCTTCTTTTGTTTCTGACTGTCTGGAGACACTGGAAGAAATCGGCATTGGTGCCAAAGAGGAGTTTATTAAAGCCGGAGGCAAATCACTGGAACTCATCCCCTGCCTGAATGATCATCCAGCCTGGATAGACCTATTAAAACAATGGTCAGAACACCCTCTAACTTATTGATGATAAAAATGAGTGGGCATGAAACATGCCCCCAAAAATCCATCTTGTATCCTGCAAACTCTGCCTTTATAGTACTAGCCGATCTACGAATCTCCCTCAAGAGAAGGGCGCAATGAATAGCGTGATAAACTGGCAAAGAAAGTTTGTTGATATAAAAAGTAATACGAAGACCTCTCACGAAGAGGGCGTCCTTCTCCTGCCTAAAACCTTCTTTGCTCCTGCTCGCCTGCTACTTCTACTACTGCCTTAGGGCATATTAATTACTATCTACCCCAATACCCGGCCTGATGGCCAAACAGCAAGACCACTTATGAAGCGGGCTTGCCAGACAAGAATGCTGCGCACGCAAAACCGAACACAGCAGCATAGCCAATAAGAAATTGATCAGGCCTTTCAGACAGCAAAGGCAAGGGATACACCATGAACAACACTCAAGTTGGGAGTCAGATTGTCATTTTTGACACCACCCTGCGCGATGGAGAGCAAAGCCCCGGCGCAGCAATGACCCGTGATGAAAAATTACGCATAGCCAGAACTCTGGAAAAACTGCGGGTAGATGTTATTGAAGCCGGTTTCGCCATGGCCAGCCCGGGTGACTTTGAAGCCGTCAAAGCCATTGCCGCCAATATCACGGAAAGCACGGTATGCAGCCTCTCCAGGGCACTGGAAAAAGACATTGACCGGGCCGCCGAAGCCTTGAAACCAGCCAGACGAGGCCGGATTCATACCTTTATTGCCACCTCTCCCATCCACATGCAGCACAAATTGTGCATGAACCCGGAC
The DNA here is from genome assembly GCF_024606345.1 of Endozoicomonas sp. YOMI1. Classification (GTDB taxonomy): domain Bacteria; phylum Pseudomonadota; class Gammaproteobacteria; order Pseudomonadales; family Endozoicomonadaceae; genus Endozoicomonas. The sequence goes on along the minus strand of NZ_JAHHPM010000053.1, from coordinate 7,706 downwards.
GATGTGATCAAACAGGCCGTATTTGCCGTCAAACGGGCCAGAAACCAGATTGACGATGTTGAGTTTTCCTGTGAAGACGCCGGCCGCTCAGAAATAGACTTTTTGTGCCGTATTATTGAAGCGGCCATTGATGCCGGTGCCAAAACCATCAACATTCCGGATACCGTTGGCTATGCTTTGCCACACCAGTTTGGAGAAACCATCAAAACCCTGATGGAACGTATCCCAAACGCTGATAAAGCCATTTTCTCCGTTCACTGCCACAATGATCTTGGTCTGGCTGTCGCGAACTCCCTGTCTGCCGTTGTGAATGGCGCACGTCAGGTTGAATGCACCATCAATGGATTGGGGGAAAGAGCGGGCAATGCCTCGCTTGAAGAGATTGTCATGGCCCTGAAAACCCGGTCGGATTGTCTGGGGGTAACCACCGGTATCAACACCACTCAGATTGTACCGGCCTCACGACTGGTTTCATCCATCACCGGCTTCCCGGTTCAACCCAACAAAGCCATCGTGGGAGCCAACGCCTTTGCCCACGAGTCTGGAATCCATCAGGATGGTGTGCTGAAGCACCGGGAAACCTATGAAATTATGAGCGCCGAAGACGTTGGCTGGAATACCAACCGGCTGGTACTTGGCAAACTGTCTGGTCGCAATGCCTTCAAAACCCGAATGGAAGAACTGGGCATATCGTTTAGCAGCCAGGACGACTTGAACGATGCCTTCCAGCGCTTTAAGGTTCTGGCGGACAAAAAATCGGAAATCTACGACGATGACCTTCAGGCACTGGTGAGTGATGCCCGAAGCAGCAGCGAGCTGGTGGAGAAATATAAATTGATCGACCTGAATGCCAGCTCAAGAATTGGCAAAACACCGGAAGCAACACTCACTCTGGAAATCAACGGAGAACAACAGACGGTTTCCAGCAACGGTGATGGCCCTGTTGACGCCATATTCAAGGCCATCGAAAAGTTGGCCAACTCCAGGGCCAGGCTGGCACTGTATAACGTCAGCGCCATCACAACCGGTACTGACTCCCAGGGTAAAGTCTCTGTCCGGCTTGAGAAAAACGGGCAGATAGTCAATGGTTCCGGGGCTGACACCGATATCGTCATTGCTTCCGCCAAAGCCTATATCCATGCTCTCAACCTGATGGAAGCCGATATAACCAAAGCCAACCCACAAACCGGGAAAACGGTTTGATCAATTTGGTTTGATTAAAATGCCAACAGGATCTTTCAGTGATACTATTGGCTTTTTAATCTTCCTCCTGCTCTTACCCCAGGAGGCTATCCGAGAATAGCGACAACCATTGAGAACCAGCATGCAGGGCAAAACCGTTGACCACCCTTCACCATCCAACAGTGATCAGGCTGTCGACAGTTCTGCAGCAAAAATTCAGATTGCCCGCCGGGAAAAACTCAGACAGAACTATTTGGGAGCCATGGGCATACAGACCTGGTTTCCCAGATATCAACTAAGCAATGCTAAGCCAGCCAGACCCTTTGACTGGATTGCAGAGGATGCCCGGGCACTTGCCGAAGATGAGTCAGCTCACTCTGTTTCTGGCACTGAAAGCAGCTCAGCGTTTAACCAACAAAATGCCAGGGAGCAGTCCCGGGCAGGATACTCGCCGACAAAGCCAGCAGATATCCTTGGACAATTTATTACCCCCTCAAAACCTGTTGAGGACATCAAACAGGAAGCTCAACCTTCACCAGAGCCCGTAAAACAGCTGTCAGGCTCTGTCAGCAAATTCCGTCTGGTGATAAAGCCCGTCAGCGATGACTGCCTTGTGGTTGCCGAAATGCCACACTCCGGGCTCAACCAATTCAGTCGCTATCACCAACGCTTATTAGATGACATTCTCAGAGCACTCAAACTCAACCCTGAAGGCTCACAGGCTATTCGTGAATTTGTCTGGCCAATGACCGAAAGCCGGGGCCTGCTGAGCCAACTGAGCCGGGATGACTACGCCGCTGCCGATGCTGTCTGTGCTTATCTGAGCAACCAATATGGCATATCCCACAGAAAGGTTATTCTTTTATTTGGCCAGTCAGCCGCCAGGTTTGTTATGGACCCAGAGAAAAATTTTGAGCAACTACGCGGCATCCAGCAGGGCACTCATACAGGCCAGTGGTTTGCTGTAACCCACGGGCTGAATGAACTTATGAAACAGTCCATACTCAAAAGAGAGGCATGGCAGGATCTGGCTCCGTTACTCGCTAAAACACCAGACACACAGGCCAATGCCTGAAAAACATCCAGCCCAGAGATCAAACGATTCAGATAAATCATCAACCATGACACAGCCCTCACTCAGGTTTCGCCCTATGCTGGAAAGTGACCTGGAACAGGTCAATGCCGTGGAGCAACAGTCAGCAGAACACCCCTGGCGAAAAGCACACTTTTCCGACAGCCTGGCCTCAGGTTATACCTGCGAACTGGCAGTGCTTGATGACCGGGTTGTGGGACACTGCGTCATGATGATGGTAGCCGGTGAAGCCAGCATTCTCATTTTGACGGTGGACAAATTGTTTCAACGGCAAGGTATCGGTCGGCAGCTGTTGCAACATATGCTCCAGAAAGCAGGACAGTCTGGCTGCAAAACCATACTGCTTGAAGTCCGTCGCTCCAATATCAAAGCCTTCAACCTTTATCTTCATGAAGGCTTTAGCGAGATCGGTATCAGAAAAAACTACTACCCCATGGGAAACCACCGGGAAGATGCCATTGTCATGGCCATAGAAATCAACAGGCTTTAATACCCGCGTTCATCCATTTTTTGCCCGTTCACGACGAGCCCAATCCAGAAGTTTCTCTCTGGTCCAGATCATGATGCTTTCAGTGGGCGTATATTGCCCTGCGTCGTATAACCGTCGACGCCGGGGATTGTCCAGGGCAATATGATCGCCATCAATGCCCCGGCCCGGGAAAAACAGAGCCCCTCCAGCCTCCGGCAGGTCACGCAGATAGCTCATCCGGGGTGAATGTTCTTTCATGCTGGCATCCCAGAACCACGCTTTCCCGAAAATACCACCAACCCGGGAATCCTGAAACCAATTATTGACGGCTTCTATCGTAGATTTTGGGAGGTGTTGATCCATGCCATGTTGCTGCACAACTTCCACACTAAAAGCGTGAGCTTGCGTAACAACTTCAGGGTAGGAATATCGTATCGGGTTTCAACCTCTTCCAGCCACAACGTCATTTCCGGCGGGCATACATTATAAGATCGCCCTTTCATCACTTGCCGGACAAATCTCACAAAATCCTGCACGATATGCTCAAGATCAGCGGCCCGGGCATATTGCCCGTAAATATTCGTTTTTATTGATTCAAGGAGTTCCACAAGCGCCATATGAGATTGTTATTATTGATTGGTTCTTGATTGATTGTTGCTGTGCAGAGGTTTCCCCGGAGACCAGGGAAACGTCGGATAGCCAGGCATCCGATCGCCAGCAAATTGAACAATTGCTGGCAGAACTTACCACATGAGCCATGGACATGAATAGCCAGAGCATGGCTGCCGTTGCCTGATCCCTTATACCGGCATTTTCCATTGAATGTGCCGGCCACCCTATTTCACATCCATCTATACTTGGGCTATGGACAAGTCCAAAGATCTCTCCGTTGAACACCTCCAACGAGTACTTCCCCACAGACTCCAGAAAGCCTGCCATGTTCTGCAGCGATTTGAGCAGAGAATGACCCTGATCAGCCATCGCAGTGATCAAATCGCCTTAAAAATGCAGCAGATTCGGAAAAACATCCGGCATTCAATGCCCGGTCGCCCGCCCTCTCAATAGATCCTGACACACAGTATCCAGTTAACCACAGCATCTGTGGATAACTCTGTTAATCCCTGCAGGAAAACATCCCGCAGACTACAAAGCATGATCACAGCAACGAACTGATCATTTAATAACCAGTCAGTCCATTCAAATCAATAATCGTTAAAGAGAATAAATACGTATTAATAAATAATAATAAGGAATATATATTGCATCGCTTTACCAGTCGTTCAAACAGGCAAATATTTAGAACGCCTCTTCTTATGGAAAGAACATAATGCTGATGTAAACATAACTTATGTCCGGCATGGATTTTGGTGCTGTATTCACCGGCACTACCCTCTCCGCGATTATCGGTACTATGGTCATGTCGGTATGGGCAAAGTTTCCGTTTGCCCTGGCTCCGGGAATGGGGCTGAATGCCTTTTTTGCTTACGGTGTCGTGCTTGATGATTTCAGTGAGTCGATCGTGATGTAAACATAACGATTAAGCATCCAGTCATAAACCACGCTTCACGCCCATGCTACTACGGCCCATAATATGGGCCGTTTTTATTTGATCACTAGTGCTATGTCCCTACCAACAGTCCAACCCGAAAGGTATGAAGAGCAACTGGCAGAAAAGGCCAGCAGCATTTGCAGCGAGTTTGCCGAGTTTGATATTCCTGACCTGGAACTTTTCCGCTCCAGAGCGGACCATTACCGGATGAGAGCAGAGTTTCATGTCTGGCATGAGGGAGATCACTGCTACTACCGGATGTTCGATCCACAAACCAGACAGCCCTTTGAAGTCACCTCCTTTCCCAGTGGCTCCGAAACCATTAACCGGTTAATGATGCCATTGATGGAGGCTATCATGGCCAGCAGCCATCTGAAGAAACGGCTTTTTCAGGTTGAATTTCTCACCACCCAGACGAAGGAAGCCCTGGTTACACTGATCTATCACCGCCAGCTGGATAATCAGTGGAGACAGGAAGCAACAGCACTTCAGGAACAGTTTGGCATTGGCATTATTGGACGCGCCCGTAAGCAGAAACTGGTGCTGGACCAAGACTATGTCAATGAAACATTGACCGTGAATGGCAAACCATTCCATTACACCCAGGTAGAAAACAGCTTTACCCAGCCTAATGCCAGTGTTAACGAGCATATGCTTGCCTGGGCCAGTGGTGCCGCACAAGGGATTACGTCCGGCAGTAACAGTGATCTTTTAGAGCTCTATTGCGGGAATGGTAACTTCACCTGCGTGCTTGCCAGACATTTTAACAGGGTACTGGCCACTGAAATTGCCAAAACCTCAGTACATTCGGCCCGGGAGAACTTTAAGCTGAACGATGTGGAGAACGTAGAAATTGCCCGTCTATCCAGTGAGGAGTTTACTCAGGCCATAAACAGGGAACGTGCATTTCGCCGCCTGAGCGACATTGATTTGGACAGCTATGTTTTCTCAACCATTCTGGTGGATCCCCCCCGGGCAGGTCTTGATGAAGGAACAGAAAAGCTGGTGCAGAATTTCGACAATATCCTGTACATTTCCTGCAACCCTGAAACGCTCAGGAAAAATCTGTCAACCATTTGCCAGACCCATAGAATCGAAAAAATCGCCCTTTTTGACCAGTTCCCATACACTCATCACGCTGAAATGGGCGTTCATCTGATTCGGAAATAGTCAGATTTACACTCCCCGGCTGGACTCCTACTTTTATTCTTAGGAAGCAAAAGTTTACGGAAGTTCTCCGGGGTAGCCTCACGTGAAAAACAACAAGCTGAAATATCTGCCAGCATCCATCATTTTCTCTGTTCTCTGGCTTTTCTTTGCACCGACTTCTTACAGCAGCGATGCAGACTATATAAAAACTGCGGTTTTGTTCGTCGCCTATGACCAGGGTGAAAGCAACGCTTTCCTGCGTATTCAGGAAAAGCTTAAAAACGCCAATATTCCCTACCGGATATTGGCGATGGGTCGTGCTGCTGAAGTCTTCAAAGATGACCCGGCACTGATTCCAATTGATAGATTGACTCACAACGAGTCACTGTATGAAAATCGCGACCATCTGTTGAATCAGAAGCTGGTTTACAACCTCGCTGAAAGCATCTCGACCAAAATTGTCTACACCGGTATGGCAAGCCGGGCGCAGGCCCAGATTGCCAATATCTGGGAGAGAAGAGGCGCCAGGGTCATTGCATTTTATGATAATTTTGAGCCGGTTGATTCCATCAGTTATGTACAGCCTTTTTTAGAAGAGCTGAGATACCTGGACGAGTTCCATGTCCCCAGTAAAACAACCGCGCTTAGCTTTCAGAGCATCGCTGCCTCCCTGGGAGCAGCAGTGACCGTTACGGGACAGCCCGCACTGGAAGACTGGGACAGAGTCTATGATGAGACCGATATTTTCCTTTTACGCGACACCCTCAATATACGCCCGGAGCAGCCTGTAGTGTTGTTTGCCGGTGATTACAGCAGCAGCTATCCCAAGGCTTTTCAAACCTTTATTGCAGCAACAAGGATGCTGCCAGACATTCTTTTTCTGGTTTCACACCACCCTAAGTTTGATGGTGACCTTGAGCGCAGGATCATTGAGGCTGAATCGGACGGCAATGTCCATCTGCTACACCACGGCACTTATTCCACCGCATCACTGAGCACCATTGCCTCTGCTGTTATTGTCCATAAATCATCAGTAGCCCAGCAGGCCATCTACCGAGGCAAGCCGGTCATCTATGTTGCTGATGAAAACTATCAGAACCTGATGCTGACCGAACAGCTTGCCATTCGCGCATCAAGTCCGGGACCTCTGTCCATTATGATTAACGCTCACATCATGGGCTACAGACCACCTGCGGTTGCCGAAAGTCTGGGCATACCGGATGCTCCCAGCAAGACCATAGTAAAGCTGATGATTGATGAGCTAAGACGAATGTCTGATTAAAAATGGTGAGTTTTTTGATTCACTGGCTTTATAGAATGTACGCAATGTGATCTACTCAGGAATGATGTGACTCGCGTTGAAGGTTTACGATGGGTGTCCGAATACCCCATTTTCTGATTTTTGTCAGGCTGTCCGTTCTCTCTACCATTGTCTTGCTGGCATTGACTGTGCTTTGCAATTTCATGGTGGCAAGAGCCACCAATGACGCCCTGTACTCTAACCTGAACAAGCTCCCCTATAATCAGGTAGGTGTTTTGCTGGGTACCAGTAAATACTCTCGCCTGGGGGGATTTAATGACCACTACCGGCTCCGGTTGGAAGCAGCCTTCCAGCTCTACAAAGCGGGTAAAATTGATTACATTCTCATCAGCGGCGATAACAGCACCCGTTTTTACGATGAACCAAGCACCATCCGACGAGACCTGCTAAAGAAAGGCGTCCCAGCAGAACGCATATACCGAGACTATGCCGGTTTCAGAACGCTTGATTCCGTTCTGAGGGCACATCATGTTTTTGATTTGGATAGCTTTACTATTATTTCTCAGGCTCCACACAATAAGCGAGCCCTATATATCGCCATAAATCATGATATTGATGCCATCGCCTATAATGCTGGCGAGGGCTATGACATTGATATCAGCAATAGAGCCAGAGAGATTCTTGCCAGAGTGCTGGCTGTGCTGGAGGTACATTTTCTCAATACTGGCCCTAAATTCCTCGGCCCGACCATTGAGATTGGTGTTACGCCACCAACCTGATCAAGTATACGGTTTTCATCGATTTACGGGACAAAACATTATTTTCATAATCAGTTTGAAACAGCCCCTGTATTTGGTTGTAATTCCCGGGACCCTTTGATATTTCAACGTGTGATCCGCCGGTCTGCTTGATGAAGGAGATACCCAAAGGGAATACAGCGCCTAGGATGCTGTCCGAGAATAGCGCCCGTAGCGAGGATTGCGAGAAATTGAGGATAAAAATT
>NZ_JAHHPM010000570.1 GCF_024606345.1 Endozoicomonas sp. YOMI1 | reverse complement strand
TTGCTTTGGCTCGGTTGTTACTGCCTTTCTGCTTTTTAGCCAGTTGACGCTGAAGATAGGCGAGCTTTTGCTCATAGCGTCGGGTGTGACGGGGATTGCCGGATTTTTTACCGTCCGAGGTGATGAACAGATCGGTTAAACCTAAATCAATGCCTACTGTCTTGCTGGAAACAGGCATTGGTTTTGATTCAAATTCGCAGAGCATGGAAACAAAGTACCGGCCTGCCCGATCTTTGCTGATGGTGATGCTGGAAGGCTCAGAAGCCAGTGGTCGGCTCCAGCGGATATTCAGCGGTTCTTTGCTTTTGGCGATGAACAGTTGGCCTTTTTTCATGCTGAAAGCGGCCTTTGTCAGCCGTATACTTTGCCTTGAATGCCTTTTTTTGAATTTAGGGTATTTAGCCCTGCCAGCCCAGAAGTTCTTGAAGGCTTCTTGCTGATCCCTGAGTGTTTGTTGCAGGATCACGCTGGAAACGTCAGCCAGAAATGGGAACTCTTTCTTGAGCGATACAAGCCGCTTTTCTGCCTCGGAATGGGAGATAGATTGCCCATTTTTGTAGTAGGCATCAGTGCGGAACCGAAGAGTGTTGTTGTAGACAAAACGGCCACAGCCAAACGACTGAGCAAGAAGTATTTCCTGTTCTGGCGTTGGGTAGAATCGTTCTTTGTAGGCACGTTTTGTTTTCATGCAGAGAATATTACAGAAACTCTAAACACCTGTAAATACTTAAGACTTCCGGTTCTGCAAGCCCTCTACGGGCTTGTTGCTTATATCACCGCCCGCATTGGGCGATGCTTTACGCAGGTTTTGGTAAAAATCCCCCCAACCGAGCCGCACTGAGAATGCAAGAGTCAACGCCAACCAGATGGAAAGCGTATCCACTGCCAAGATCAGCAAATGTTTTTGGTATCTTGGCAAGGAGAGTAATTTATCTCTCATAAAAAGGCTGTCCGTTGATAATCTGTCACATTTACGAAAAGGAAGATTTCCTATATCTCATGCACGCGAATCAGTTAAAGAGAAGCCTCTTTCATCACTGTTTGAATGCCTTCAACGGTTTTAGAAATCTCACAAGCTGTTAGTGTTGGATGAACCAGGAACATCAAACTTGTGTCACCTAATTCCCTTGCAACAGCAAGCCTGTTTTTTGGACGAAAATCCGTATTATCGAATGCCTTTTCCAGGTAAATCTCGGAGCAGGAACCCTGATAGCAGGGAATGCCTGCTGTATTGATTTCATCCACAATACGGTCACGATCCCAACCAGTCTTGAGCATTTCAGGACGCAGGAATACATAATGTTTGTAGCAGGCGTGTTCCATATAAGCGGGGAATTCCGGAACACGCAAAGCAGGAATCGTTCTGCAAACTTCGGTAATTGCAGCCGCATTACTTTGCCGCTTTCGTGTCCATTCAGGCATACGCTTTAACTGGATTCTGCCAATAGCTGACTGCACTTCTGTAATACGCCAGTTAGTACCAAAGGAATTATGAAGCCAGCGGTAACCTTTTGGGTGATCAGTGTTATACACCGCATCGTAACACTTACCATGGTCTTTAAAGGACCACATTTTTTTCCAAAGGACTTCGTCATTTGTGGTGACCATACCGCCTTCACCACCGGTGGTCATAATCTTATCCTGACAAAATGACCAGGCACCAATATGGCCAATACTGCCCACCGATTTACCTTTGTATTTTGCGCCATGGGCCTGGGCACAATCTTCGATCACATAGAGATTATGTTTTGCAGCCAGATTCATTATCGGGTCCATATCACAAGGCAAACCGGCCAGATGGACGAAAATAATGGCTTTGGTGTCTTCTGTTAAAATGGCACGGGTAGTTTCGGCAGTAATATTCTGGGAATCCCGATCCACATCGGCAAAAAGGGGTTT
>NZ_JAHHPM010000569.1 GCF_024606345.1 Endozoicomonas sp. YOMI1 | reverse complement strand
TGATAGAAAGTATTGAAGGCCTACTGCTGGGCGATAAAGGTTATATACGACCACAATTTAAAGAGGACTGTCAGGCTCTCGGAGTAGACCTGCAAACACCTTTAAGAAAGAATATGAAAGATAAACGACCTAAATTGTTTGTTAGACTAATCATGCGGATTAGACGACGAATCGAAACAGTTATTGGGCAGCTGGCCGAACGATTTGACATTGAAAAATGCCGGTGTAGGGATATGTGGCATATGACTTCTAGAATCACCCGAAAGCTATTGGCACACAATGTTGGCTCTTTCTTAAACATAGAAGCTGGCCGACCAGTAATTCAGTTTAAAAACCTGATTCCAACTGAGTAAACGGCCAAAAAATAATACAGAGTGAGTAAATGTCTTTTAGTTGCTAATTTTTATTGGACTTACCATCATTCAACTAAAAAAGAACACGACACATCTAACGCAGGCATCGCGTTAGATAACGTTATCGGAAAAATTAACAACTGAGTTTGTTATCTTATATCCCATTAAAATCAGGGTCAAAATCGGGGTCAAAAAAATCGAGTCAGGTATTCCATTGTGCATAAAGTCCATAAGTCCTCAGAATTTTCATATTAACCGTGTTAACAAACATTCAAACTAAACTAATAGCCAACAAACGCAAAGGCCTTTTATTCCAAACAGCCTTGGCCTTCACTATAAGAGCCTTCGGTGCCGCAAGCGGCTTCTTACTAAACCTGATCATCGCCAGAACTCTGCCGCCACAACAGGCAGGCTACTACTTCCTGGCATTTACCGTGATACAGGTTTTAGCAGCCACCGGTCAACTCGGTTTGCCAAACAGCCTGCTCCGCTTCATCGGCAGTAGCAAAGCTGAAAAAAACTGGAACGAGGCCAGCGCCGCTCATAAAACTGGCACCCTCTGGGCATTCCTCTTTGCCACCAGCCTGGGAGTATTACTCTATTTGGCCAGCCCCTGGTTGGCAGAACATATCCTGGAGAAACCGGGTGCAACCACAGCCCTACAAGCCATGGCACCGTCAGTAGTGTTTTTCGCCCTGCTAACCCTGAATGCACATGCCCTACAAGCCATAGGCGCTGTCATAAAATCAGTAAGCACCCATAATATTCTGGTGTAACTGTTGCTGGCTACAGCCCTGCTTTTAGGCTTGACCACCACAGCCCAGACAACAGCCGCCTTTTACTCCCTGGCCTGCCTGATCACCATGCTCATCTCCCTGACCTGGTGGCTGCGCAAACCAGGAATCCACTGGGGCGGTGTTGAGCAATTCCCATCAGCCACCCTCTGGCAAAGTTGCCTCCCCCTCTGGTGGGTAGCAGTGATGGGCTTGGGCGTACAATGGGCAGGCCAACTGGTTCCCGCAGCCTATGTCCCACCAGAAGATCTGGCCATCCTTGCCGTAGCCCAACGAACCGCCATGCTCACAAGTTTTGTGCTGATGGCGGTCAACCTGGTAGTCGCCCCAAAATTCGCAGCCCTCTATAAACAAGGCAAAAACGAACAACTGGAAAACATCGCCCTCAAAGCCACCAAACTGATGGTATTCTTCGCCCTGCCCATTGTGGGCTTTATAAAGATCTTCCCCGAAAGGCTGATGTGGCTGTTTGGCGAGCAATATAAAAGCGGTGCCAACCTACTGCGCATTCTTGCCCTTGGCCAGTTTGTCAATGTGATGACCGGCTCCGTAGGCTACCTGCTCTCCATGAGCGGCCATGAAAGAGCACTGCGTAATGTAGTCTTTGTCAGCGGACCGATGGCCATCATTCTTGCACTGGTGTTAACGCCTCTATATGGCGTGACCGGTGCGGCGGTGGCAACGGCGATTTCGTTGGCCAGCCAGAATCTTTTAGCGGTTGGAATGGTTAAGCGGCGGCTTGGGTTTAATACGCTTGCGGTTTGGCGACGAACGGGATGAGCTGTAAGTTATTAGCTGTAAGCTGTAAGTAAAGAACGTTTAACTTAGGGCTTACAGCTTAAAACTTACCGCTTAAAACTTACAACTTTCAGCTCTTCCACAGCTATAATCGTCTGTAAATTGTTATGAATGAGGGAGTAAGAGATGAGCAGGAAAGCGTTTGAAGAGCTATTGAAGAGTCATAATGGTCCAGATGATCAGGGTCACGAGTGTATAGACTGGGGTAAGCAACGTGATGAGTGGTTAGGCTTTATTGCTCAGTTTTATGAAACCCTTGAGCAGTGGTTCAAACCCTACAAAGATGACCACTCTCTTGATTATCAATATAAAGAGCTTGAACTGACCGAAGACAATATCGGTTCCTATCAGACCAAACAAATGCTGGTTCAGTTTGCTCAGCAGAACCTTAAGATAACACCCGTTGGCACTCTACTCATCGGCACTAAAGGACGTATTGATATGGAAGGTGGCCGTGGGCGTATACAGTTTATCCTCGCCGATAAAAACAGCCATGGCCCTGGTCTTATGGCTTCATACTCTGGTCCATCAAGTGAGGAGACCAAAAAAACCGAAAAAGAATGGGGCTGGAAGATTGTACTCAAGGTTTCAAATAGAATTTCGTTTGCTGAATTTAATGAAGACAATTTTTTTGATGCCTTGATGGAAGTAGTAAATGCCTGAGTCTCGTTATAACAAGGCTAAAGGTAAGGTGTCTTTCTCTTTTTCTCATTCCACCATTGATGAGATCGGTAAGTATTATGAAGATTGTGAATCAGGGCTTGAAGCATTTTACCTGAAGTTATGCCCGGAAGATCGTTTTATTGGTTACTCAAAAAGCGAACTGGAGAAAGAACTAAAAGAAAAAAAAGCCATCCTTGATCGTACTTGCTCCCTTGAGTTATTGGCAGCTTTGGAAGCCCGGTTCAGAATCGATTATCTGATTCGTTGCCAGAACAAGCATAAGGACTTGCTTTCCCAAAAATTTCGAAAAATTCATCAGCAGAAAGCCAACAGGGCCTCTTTAACAGATGATATTTTGACGGCGTGGAGATCATTATTCCCGGAGCATAAGACCCGTTTAGATAATTTCCAGAAAGCTATCGATTATCGGAATTGGCTTGCCCACGGTCGATATTGGTTGCCAAAGCGTACACCTCATATAAATGGTGCAGACTACCTTACCATTTATCTTCTAACCGATGATATTTTGACAAACATTATTTTGATGGAAGCCTGAAGTTGTAAAGTTAAGAGCTGTAAGTTAAAGCTTTTTACTTACAGCTCTAGTTTAGAGTGAACCGACTTAGATAATCGTTGAAATAAGGCGCAAAATGGCGATT
>NZ_JAHHPM010000568.1 GCF_024606345.1 Endozoicomonas sp. YOMI1 | reverse complement strand
AGGTATTCCTTACCAGTCTGGTAAGCTGGTTTGCTGGGTTCACTGAATAGTTACCCATTTGCCATGTCGTGAAGTTCAAGCACTAACTATGAGTTCAAAGAAACCACCATTTAATCCGTTGCAAGGCCAATATCTGTCGTTCATTTACTACTACACGAAGATCAACGGTATGCCACCAGCAGAAAAGGATTTACAGCGATATTTTCAAGTTACCCCGCCCACTGCTCACCAGATGGTGGTTAAACTTCACCAACTCGGCCTTATTAGTCGTGTACCGGGTCAGGCCCGGACAATGAAGGTGGAGCTTCCTGTTGAGGAACTGCCCTTACTCGATTGATCAAGTTGAATGGAAGTGCTGTTACATCCAATAAAGGGCACTATGGGGAAGGGAATCCAGAAACTCTAATGCAGCTATTCTTGCGCTCTCAACATCAGGATAATTGATGCTACCAAAGTAGAAATACTTTCGCTTCAACCCGCAATCGCCAACCCAGTCTGGTTTCCTCATACTCCACCGTATAACCAGGGAAGTTTTTCGCAACCCCTATTCTATAATCGTTAGGCATGGCACTGTCCATATATCGCTATTTTTTCAAATAATCCATTAGTCGCAAAATCAGCCTAATGCCTGTTTATACATACAGTAAACGATTTTTCCTTTCTCCTTCGCAAACGTACGACTACCGCCTACCCCCCTACATGAGTAGAATAACCAGTTACGAAAAATTCTACCTCTGAGCTATCTGGTCCCACGCTCCCCTGCGTCAATAAAAGACAATGGTAAAATCCACAGGCGGTAGCGTATTTGCTATTTAAACAATGAATTACAATGAAATCGCCTATAAGAAATAAATAAATCAATTAAATCCACTAAACTAAAGTGTTTGTATATTTAATATTCATGTACTACCAAAATGACCGAAATATACAAAGCTATACAGATTAATTTAAGGATGATCTACATCCCCCGAAATCCAATTTGATGTAGATAATGTGCTGCTCCGTTCGAGTAAATTCAGAGCAATGAGCAAAAAACCTACAGAAAGTGGCTTGGAGCTAATTGCCATGACCGACTATACCAAGGCTCGCTTGGAGTTTGTTAATTGGGTAAAACAAAGTTTAACAGGGGGAAAGTTAAAGGATGACTTACTCTTTGAAACCAATCCGTTTGATCGATATACAACTGGAATTCTTTACTCACCAGGAACTGAGCATGAAAATGATGACCAAATAGGCGAAGAAGAAGGAGATAATATAGAAGAAGTTTTACCTTCAAGGAATACGAAGTACCAGCCACCATCATCAATGGGGTTTTCTTTCTATGTCGATAATAGCCTTGAGTCGTTACGTGTTTTTTTCAGTGCCGTTAAATTTAAGGATAAAGGCTCCCCTGAACATATTCGTCGCTGGGAAAAATTTCCTCTAGCCAGAGATGATGGAGAGGAAATTGAAGTACTGCTCGATGCGTCTTCTCAAGAGGTTGTCTGCCAAGAATGCGCTCGGATCGATGTTACTGTTCGCCCCCATGGTGATGGAAAAATTGTAACGGTCACCCTTTCTAATAATCAGCACTTCGCAGTGGGTGAAAAAGAGAAAGAACGTGATAAGTTGGCAGAGAGCTCTTTATTTGAGGCCAAACTAAAGTGTTTTTTGCCTGAAAATGCTCTTCGTAACTACCCTCGTGTTAGTAAGGCGTTATTAACAGAAGAAGAACAAGAGCTTGAACTTCGTTACAAAGACGAACACGTCTATGCTATCGGGCATGGCGTAGCGGTTGATTGGTGTGTCGAGAACGGTAATGTTGAATTATTTAGTGACTTCATACCGGTAGTCGAGGTGCCTCAGGTCACTGCAAATACGGGGGGAAAATTCACTGAGGTTCTGAGCTTTGAATTCCTCAAGTCATTACAATCCAATGGCAAAGTCTTTGAACGCCTCGATGAATTTGTTGACGATTATTCTGACTGGATAGCAGCACAAGAAGATATTGCAAACTCTGAAGAAGACGATGAAAGAGACACCGCAAATCGCCTGATATCCCGAATGGAAATTGCTAATTCCAGAATGAGAAGTAGCATTTCATTGATGCGAGAAGATGAAGATGCACAGCTTGCTTTTTCATTAGCAAATCAGGCGATGCTCGCACAAATGGAACTTAACGGAGCAAATCCCCCCCAAAGCCCTTATGGCTGGAGGCCTTTCCAGCTGGCTTTCTTTCTCATGGCTTTAGAGTCGTCCATTGATGAAGACAACGATTATCGAGACTGGGTTGATCTGATTTGGTTCCCTACAGGCGGAGGTAAGACAGAAGCTTATTTAGGAGTAATGGCGTTTGTATTTGTTTATCGTCGTCTCAGGTATTCCAGCAGCGGCAAGGGTACTACAGCGATCATGCGCTATACTCTACGACTATTAACCGCACAGCAATTTATTCGTGCCTGCAAGGTTGTTTCCGCATTAGAGTTTATTCGCAGGGAAACCCCGACATTGGGAGACGAACCATACAGCGTAGGGCTCTGGCTTGGTGGTGAGTCTTCACCAAACACTTTTGATCAAGCCCTTGAACAATTAAATAAGGGAAACTTTAGTAAGTTTATTTTGCGTCAGTGTCCCTGGTGTGCGGCAGCCTTCACAAAAGATAACTACAAAGCGACTGAAACCAGCTTCCATTTCTCATGCAGCAATCGAGAGTGCGCATTTGGTTGTGAAGAAAATAACGTATTACCTTTCAATGTCGTCGATGAAGCACTCTACAAGGAGCCTCCTAGCTTACTGATTGCTACAGTCGATAAATTTGCCAGGCTTCCTTGGGAAAACCGCGCAGGTGCCTTCTTTGGTGGTAATACTCATCGCCCTCCAGAACTGATTATACAGGATGAACTACATCTTATTTCAGGAGCGTTAGGTTCTATTGTTGGACTTTACGAAGTAGGTTTCGAAGCGATTTTGGTCTCTCGTGGCGTTTACCCCAAATTTATTGCTTCAACCGCGACTATTCGTCAGGCATCTGAACAGGTTAGAGCACTTTTTGGCCGTGATATGGCGGTATTTCCCCCTGTTGGCCTTCGTCAAAAAGATTCTTACTTTGCTCGTGAGGTGCCGTTAAGCGAAAAACCCGGGAGACTCTATGTGGGCTATATGGCTTTTGGACGACAACGGCAGAATTGCCTGGAGGATTTGGCGGGTGCTTTAGTATCCACTCCGCAAGTTCTGTTTAATGATCAGGACGAGTTAAAAGACGCGTGGTGGACCGAGATGGTCTACCACGGCAGCCTAAAAGGTGTAGGCAACAGTAGAACAAATTTTCAAAGTGGTATTCCACGTATTCAGCACCGTTTGCTACTAGCAGACTTTTTAGCTAAAGCTGATGCTTTAGAGCCTGGGATAGCCGAGTCACTTCGATCAAAAGAATTCATTCGATCGCCAGGCTTCTTTAACGGTGACTGTCCAGCCATAATTTCCGAGAATCAAGATCTCGCCAAGCTTTATGAGCAATACTTTCCTGCTCGGAAGCTAAATATTAAATCACTGACAAGCAACCAAACAGCTGATGCGAATGCGAAAATCTTTGAATCATTAAGCTCCAATTACAAGCAGCATGATGCTATTGATGCCGCACTGGCCACAAACATGGTGTCGGTTGGTCTTGATGAACCAAGACTGGCACTGATGGTTATCAATGGACAACCCCTGACGACAGCGGAATATATTCAGGCAAGCAGCCGGGTAGGTCGAGGAAAAATACCAGGAATAGTATTTGCGAATTACTATAAAACTCAAGCCAGAAGCCTTTCGCACTATGAGAACTTCAGGGCATATCATCGTTCATTCTACCGGTTTGTAGAGCCCTCAAGTTTGACCCCTTTTACTCAACAAGTCAGAAATCGGGCACTCCATGCTGCTCTTGTTAGTGCGGTAAGACATGGTGAGCACGGCTTACTCGAAAATACTGATGCACAGGAGTTTACGAAAGAGCGAACTGAGGTTGCGAAGGTGCTGAAGGAATTAAAACTTCGCATCAAGAGCGCTCTTCTAGGACGTAAAAAAACTGAAGCAGAGGTTTACGAACATTTAGATCGGCTGGTAGCAGAGTGGGAAGATGAAGCATCATCAGCTACCAACCTAAGGTATAAACAAAATGACAAGTCCACTGAGGGTCTATTGGCACCATTTGAAGGGAGTCAATTTTCGTCAGGCCTTTGGAAAACACTTAACTCTATGAGAAATGTCGAAAAGACTGGGCTTTTTGAAATAGCAGGTAATAAACTGAATGATTGATAAGAAATGGTTTACTCCTGTTCGCTTTTCACACTTAACAAGCCATGCAGCAGTGGGCTCCATTGTACGTGATCAAAACGACTGGTTAATGCGTGTAAAGGATACAAGGTATTGGTCTGTTAAGAACATGGTTCAACTGCATGCTGTTGAACGGGTAAAGCAGCACCTGCGAATTCATCAAAAACTGTTACTGCCACCTACGGCAGAATTTGATGAATCAGTACATTTGAAGATTCATGGAACTACTATACCAACCGAGCGATTTCCCTCATGGATGAAATGCAGCCAGTGCGATCTGCTTTTCCATGAACCGTGGCAAACCAATGAAATAGCCATTGATGAGCAGATCACTTGTCAAACATGCAAGGCCGGTATTCTGGAACAAGTAACATGGTGTGCAACAAGCAGCTTTGGTGGCCTGTTAAACGTCCCATGGCATAAGATTTGTCACAGAAATGGAGAAACACGATGTGTTGCCGAGCGGGAAAAAAGTTATCTGAAAATCCTTCGAGGTGATCGGGGAAAAAAAACGATTAAATGTACAAAATGCGGCTCCAACGCCAATTTTGAACAAGCTGATTTCAAAGAAAGTACTCATTTTCAAGTAAAAGAAAAATTTGGGGAAACTCATGAAGGAGGGGTTACCTATACAGTTATGGAGGTCAATGATCCAAGGGTCTACTCACCGCAAAACGAACGCGCACTTGTTATTCCTCCAGAATCAAATATCGATAGAAACTCGCTGAAATATAAACTTGAATTACATTCACAGTTAATAAACGAGATTAAAAGCGCTACTCGAGACCTGCAACGTAAGAAATTGATGAAGAGAGCAACCAGCGCACTCAATTGCACTGAAGCTGAATTAAGAGAAGCTCTAAATATTGAAACAACAACACGACCTTCAGAGGTTGAAATAGTCGCGGGTGACATGCTAGGGGATGAATATCTTGCATTAACCACTCCAGAAGACTTTCCCGAAGGAGCAGACTTTATAACCCGTCACCTGACTCAGGATTGGGTGGGGTATATCGATGATCTTCAAGGAGCTCCGGAGTTACAAATGGCAGCCAGGATGATCGATCAATTAGTGGCTGTCGACAGGCTAAGGGTAATCGAAGTCTTTAAGGGTTTTTCCAGAGCGGCAAGTGACGCTGAAGAACATCAACCCACCCCATTCGTGCCACCAGACCTGCTTGGTAAAACTGATTGGTTACCAGCAATAGAGTTGTTTGGAGAAGGTATATTTTTTACTCTTAATAGCGAAAAAATAAAAGAATGGGAATCCAATCCGCTACTTCGTCACAGAGCGAATAGCATTGAACAGCGTTATCAAAACTCGAATATAATGTTGCCCGAAGACGCAACGCCCTCGCCGCGTTTCATAATGCTACATACTTTGGCTCATATTTTAATCAGAGAGCTTGAGTCGACAGCGGGTTATCCGGCAGCTTCTCTGAAAGAGCGTATCTATTGTTCCCCTTCTGAAGGTATGACAGGCATTCTGATTTATACAGCTGTAGCAGATGTTGCTGGCTCTTTGGGTGGTATTGTCGAGCTCGCAAGGCCTGATAAATTTTTAAGACTTTTTGATGCCGCATTACGCCAAGCGGACTGGTGCTCATTAGATCCGGTTTGCGGCGAAATGGAAGGGCAAGGCCCTGCCTGGTTAAACCGGGCGGCGTGCCATGCTTGTGCGCTGATTCCGGATACAGCATGCGATTACAAGAACGTGCTGTTGGACAGAGTATTTATAAAGGGAAATTCTGCCTTGGGAATTCCCTCTCTAATTGATGTGATGAGAAACAAAGATGGCTAAACGAATTTTCAACTTACCTCGGCGAGATGAACTTACTAAAGATCAGAGAAAAGTACTACGCTTGCCAGCAGAAGGACAATATCTGGTAGTAGGTGCCCCTGGGACTGGAAAGTCTGTAGTAGCTCTGTGGAGAATGAAAGAGTTAAACAGTATTGATGATGTTCACTTTCTAACATTTAACCATGTACTGAATCATGCAAATAAAGCGTTATTAGGTGACACTCAATTTGCCTTAAAGAGCAATACTGCCATGTCTTGGATTTATGAGCTGAATTGGAATACTACTGGAGGTACAGCTGCTACTTATCAGCAAGATAAAATGCCAGAGATAAAAGCTCATCATCCCGACTACGAAAAACTGCAGGAACGACTTAAGCAGTTGAATTTAGACCTTTCAGGTCATAGTTTTATCATTGATGAGGGACAGGATTTACCTCCGCAATGGTATGAATGCATCGAAGCTTTGGGTGTAGAAAATTTCTTTGTGGTGGCAGATCAGAATCAGCAAATTACGGATGAGAATTCATCAAAAAAAGAACTGATGGAAGTCTTGGGATTAGAGAAAAATGATGTCATTGAGCTTAAGGAGAACTGGCGAAATAGTACACCCATAGCTGCATTCTCGAATTATTTTTACACCGATAAAACAAGCCCAAAGCCATCACTCCCCAATAGACCATCTGTAAACACTCCTATTTTATTTGAATATAAGACGATCGATCGCATTAAAGAACAGATTCTTGCTGAGTATGATATCGACCCAAGCAAACTCATAGGGTTCATTGTTGCCAATGAAAATAAACGTGAATGGTGGGCAAAAGATCTCCAGAAAGATAATCAGAGTAGGAAAAACCATCCACCTATAGTCAGCACCTATTTCTCAGACCAAAAAGTTGGAGTCAATATAGATTTTAGCAATGGTGGCATCGTTGTACTGAATGATAAATCAGTAAAGGGTATTGAGTTTGATATCGTCTTCATACTAATTGATGGCTTCAAAGCTATATCCAACGACAAAGAGAGCTTGATGAAGAGAATGTACGTAATGTCATCTCGGGCCAGGGAGCGACTCTATCTTCTGAAAAGCGCTAGTCAAAAAAGTATTTTGGAAGAAATATTGCCCCCAGAAGGTGAAACCATTGCCATAGAGAACGGGGAAAAAAGCATAAATATTGAATTACTGAAGAGGCGTCAGCTGTGAGTACCAATCGTTGGTTTATTGTTACTAATACCGAAAATCTTGAATTCTTTTTTCATTGCGGCTTAATCGTTGATAAACAGGGATTTTCTGGAAATGCATATGTTGCAGATATAATGCAAGACAGGCCAGAAGGCTATATTCCTTGTTTTCCCCAAACGAATTTATGGAATGCATTAAAAGCAGCAAAATCTGAGGATGAAAACCTTGCTGAGTGCCTCATTGAGATCGATATCAAACAAATTTATTGCCCCTCTGCTTTTTGCAGAACTGAAAACCTAGAAGAAGAGAGTTATAGACCGTTCGTCATTGAAAAAGAAATAAACGAAAGTTCCAAAATATTATTTGAAGTATTGCTTCCAGCACCCTTACCACTAAGCTGTGCAAAAAAAATTATTTTAAAAGACAGTAAAGAACTCAAACCTCTTACTGATAAACACAAGCGAACATATGGTGGAAGCAGTGAAAAATTCATAACTGCAGCTAATAAGAAAGAGATAACTTTTTTTAAAGAACCTCAATCTAACCAGGCTGTAAATAATTTAGATTTAGATAGTTCTGATAATAACCAGGAAACGCAATCTTTAACAGGTGAACATATTCCGCCGAGACAGCTGAATTATCAACAAGCCTTTTCATATGGTGGTGCATTAAGCTTATTATACTATCAAACCAAAAATGGACGACAATCAACGAAGATATTTGATAATTTTTCTTCTTACAAAAAAGATATTTCTGCATTACAAAATATTGCGCCATTACAAGAAGTCTTCTTCACCAAGGAAAATGACTTAGATGAATACGCTAAATTATACAATCAAGTTATTAATTGTGTTTTTAAGTATAACGATTTAGGTGAAGCTCGCTACAACGTGCTCCAGCTCCTAAATAACAAAGAAATATTACCAGCTGGATATTTTCGTGATTGTGTCGGTTTAGCTAATAGCTTAACGCAACTAATTGAGCGAACACACCCAGATGACTCCGATACCATTTTCACAAAACTTATTGAACACTATGAAGCTAAAGAAACAGGTAGATCAAAGTTTTTTCTGCTGTTAACAATGTTCTTCGTCCGCGATAATTCAGAAACAATGTTAAAATATTACCACTCCGAATTTACAGAAGAGGATTATGCATTGCTAGCCATTTTCTTTGGTGCTATTAATGGATTTATAAATACCCCTGCAACAATCAGAAAAACCTATAATTTAGCAACTTGGGCTTCATTCAAAATGGCGGAATATATTCACGGGCAAACTGAAGAAAATAGAACATCTTTCTCTGAACCATTAAAGCCATGTTTAATCTACGACAACTGCTTTAAGAAAAGCAGTACAAACAACAAGATCCACCTATTTTATATTTGGCTAAGCCGCTACTTTAGTGTTCCTGACAATGAATTCATAACTTGGAAGCAAAATGAGTCGTATAAACAAACAAAAGATGGACAGATATTTAAAACACTACCAACTACTAAGGCAATACTTAGCATTGAGAAGCTTGAGAAACTTATAATGAACCAAACAATCAACGAATCCGACGAGATTTTTAATATAAACATAATAATTGATGAATATAAGAAAAAATCATAAATGAAAATAATCCCAAATATTCCATATAACAATAATAGCTTTGCTGAAGGCCAAGTTTTTGATGCTCTTAAGTTAGCTAAACTAGAGGGTATCAACATTATTGCCTTTCACTCTCTTGCGCTGACCAGTCATACAGATAAGAGAGAGGGAGAAGCCGATTTTGTAATCATCAGTACTTTTGGTTTGTTTGTGCTAGAGGTGAAAGGCGGGAGAATTTCGTTTCAAGATGGTATATGGTTTACAGAAAACAAACATGGCAAACACCGTATCTCAGACCCATTTAAACAGGCCAATGGTGCTGTTCATGCAGTAAACAAAAAAATAAAAGAATTCCTTAACCTTGAGGAAACACGAATCCCAATAGGCTATGCGGTTATGTTTCCTAATGTAGTATGGAAACAGCAAGGTGCCGAATGGGATCGAGAAATGATCTGTGATTCTGCTGATATACGTCACTTTGATCATTGGTTAACAAATCTGTTTAAGTACTGGAATTACAGGCGCCCTGCTAATGCCAACTTGCTTTCAACAGATGATGTAAACCAAATTGCATCCTTTTTAAGGCCGAACTTCGAAGTCGTACAACCATTATTTGACCAGATTGAAAGCGTAAATCGTTCATCAGTTTGCCTGACTGAAGAACAATATCACTATGTCGATATGGCAATGGAGAATAAACGGGTGATGTGTTCCGGCGGTGCTGGAACAGGAAAAACCTTCCTTGCTGCAGAAATGGCGAGACGATTTATTGCACAAGATAAAACCGTGCTTCTGGCGTGCAAATCCTCTTGGCTACGCCATTATTTAACGACGCGAATCGAGTCTGAGAAATTGTTGATTTCTACAATCAACGGGCTTTCGACAGCATTGAGACGTTCTGGACTTGATGCTTTTGATGTTTTGATCGTTGATGAAGGACAAGACCTGCTGAATCGTAGCGACTTAGATATATTGGATAGCGCTATCACTGGAGGTCTTGATGATGGACAGTGGTACTTCTTTCATGATGCTAATAACCAAGCTGATGTCCTCTCACACATGGACAAGGACGCATTAGGCTGGCTCAAGACAAAGAATAATCCGGCAGTGCTTCGTCTCAATGTTAATTGTCGAAATACAGGCAACATTCTGACCAGTATTCAAACTTCTCTCGGCTGCGATATGGGAAAACCAACCCTTGTAGAAGGACCTGAGGTTACCGAGCATCATGGTAGTAAAGAATCGCTTGCTAATGACCTTTCAAAACTTTTGAAGGAGCTAAAGTCTTCAGAAGTCGATGAGCGCTCCATAACCATTCTGTCTTCAGTCAGAAAACGCCGGTCACTGCTCTCTGTGCTAGCGCAAGATGAAATTAATAGCATTACCGAGCTGGATGATTATAAAGTCAGAAAATACCCATTTGACGGAATAACATTTGCTGAAATAAAAAATTTTAAAGGCCTGGAGAATGACATTATCATTCTTCTGGATCTCCCAAACCCTAATTCTTTATCTAACAGCGATAACCGTTCTTTACATTATGTAGGAATGAGCAGAGCCAAAGCGAAGTTGTATTGTTTTTGGTGTTGATTTTTATAACTCGAGTTTAGAGTGAACCGACTTAGATAATCGTTGAAATAAGGCGCAAAATGGCGATT
>NZ_JAHHPM010000567.1 GCF_024606345.1 Endozoicomonas sp. YOMI1 | reverse complement strand
ACTGAACACCGGCAGAGATTCTGAAATCCCCAAAAACATCATCATCTGGCCAATCTCGGGATGCCAGGCGATTAAACTGCCAAACGCCTACAATATTTATCTTAAAGACGGTGATTTGGGGATGAAAGCAATGGAACTTCAGATCAGTGTTGACGCCAGAGTAGCCCATGGAAATGCCGCACAATTGGCCATTCACGTTCCTGGCGTTGAGAGGCCGGTAAGGTGTTTGTCGTTTGCTGACGAAACCAGATTACTGAACGATACGCTGGAATACCTCGCTGATAACCTTGACCCGCTGACAGAGCAATTGCAAAAAGGGACGATATATAACTTACCTCGAACCCTGCTTTTTAACACTCCCCAAAACACCAATGAGCGTATTTATGGCTTGCTTATGCGCTCCCTGCTTACCCTGAATAAAGCCAGACAGTTTATCGCTCTGCACTCTGAAGGAAAACCTGACTGCCAGACCAGCCAGCTGCAAAAAGAACAACAGCGCCTTCATACACTTACTGTGAATCTTCAAATGAAATTGAATAGCCATGTTTGCCGTCATGATTTTAAGCACAGGGTTAACGACTGGCTATCATCAACTCAGCAGGTGAATGATCGCCAGATCAAGAGGAAGGAATTTGTCAGGGCACTGCTTGCGATGATGCATCCTGCATAAGACCCGGTTCATTGAATTTCAGGGACTATTGCATTGATGATACCCAAAAACTGCCCCTTATCTGTTGTCGATACTAATCCTTATCCAATGATTAAGTAGTCAGAAAATATGATTTCATTTGGCTAACTACTTATAGGTTTTGAGTTGATAATCTTGCTGACCATGGACAAGTCAGTTCTATCGTCTGTTAACAGTTCTTGAGCTGCTTTAAGTGTCTTGAATGCTTCTGAATCAGTGGCTCCTTTGTCAGGGTGACATTTGAGTGCTGATTTTCGAAAGGCGTGATTGACGATTTCTTTCGTCAGTGTCTTGTTTTCATCCAGACCCAGCAGGTTGACCGCATCAATAAATTTTTGCTGACGAGGTAGATGCCAGTCTTTAGAAGCTAAAACATGTTCCAACAGGTCTCTCCCATCCTTGATTATGGGCTCAAATAATGCTTCTTCAACCTCTGAGTGAGCTTGATCTTTTGTGGGAGTGATCCTTCTGGTCTTCAATAAGACTTCTTCAAACTTTTTAAAACCCTGTTTTTCAGAAAAGCCATAATATTTTTTCAGCATTTTTATAAACTCTTCAATCTGTCCAATGTCTATTTCTTTTTCCGGGAAGTTTTTGGACACGCTCTTGTGCACTTTATTTAACTTCAGATAAAAGTGTACAGACTCACTAAACCCTCTATGTGCTTTTCTGGAGTTTCCATGTTTTTTGTGAATGTTAAAAATCAGATGGTTTACCTCTTTAAGGTTATAACCATGGCCTTTCAATCGCAAAGCCTGATATAGAGTGAAAAGTTTATGGGGCAATTTTTCAGTAAAACGCTGAGCAAGACTTACTTTGGCAATATCCGGGTTTTCAGTTTTCAGCTGCGTAGTCTGAGTTGAGTTGGTATCGGCATTTACGCCCCTGTTGCCCCAACTTGCTGTTTCCCGGCTGTCAGTTAATGCTATCTGCTTGTCTTCCGTTGGCTTACTTGCTGTTGGTTTGGAGCCTAAGGGACCTAATGATGGCAAAATACATTCTCCATTATCTTTTAATTTTATCTAAGGGGGTTTGAATCGTTCAGTTTCCGGGGGAGTTAGCTTCTCAGCTCAAGTCACAGTCAGTTACACACTGCTCTGCCCAAAGCGATTTCACTAGTTTTCGACAGCGCTAAAGCTTTCTTTAAACAGAAGGTGAAGAGGCAAACTAGCTGATGATAATGGCCTGGTACACCACTCTGGAGGCAAACCCGGAACACCTGACTGCCGGACTGACCAGCTTCAAAGAGAACAACAGCGCCTTCATGCACTTACTGTAAATCTTCAAGCAAAATTGCATAGCCATTTTTGCAGTCATGATTTTGAGCACAGGGTTAACGGCTGGCTATCAACAACTCAGCACGTTAATGGCTGCCAGATTGCCAGATCAAGAGGAAGGAATTTATCACCGCACTGCTTGCGATGATGCATCCTGAATAAGATCGAATAGACTCAGTTCGATGAACTTTTTGAAAAAATAGCAATCAAAAGAGAAAGGCCATAGTGGCAGGTATATCTCTTACCACACCACCTCCATTCACAACTTACCCTCCCGACAAACAAAGGACTAAACCAATGAACTTTCGCACATTGTTAATTTCCTTACTGTTTTCTACTTCAGCCATAGCTTTCGAAAGTAATGACTATAACTACACATTTATTAATACCGGCTTTGGTTACAATAATCAGAACCAAGGTGCTCAGAACTTTGAGGGAACTACCTGGTTTGTCAATGGTGCCTATAAAATTCCTTCTATACCCGTCATCCTGAACGCAGGATACGCCTATGGCCGTATTGATAAAGATGATGTTGCCAGTAATGTCGAGATTGATGGCAGCTCTTACTTTGCTGGAGCCAGCCTGTTATTGAAGCCAACGGACAGATTCCATATCATTCCATCGGTCACCAGTGGCCGACTCAGAAATGGCCTCTTTGTCGATGCGGATGAAGTAAAGGATAAAGTCACAGCCTACACAGCATCGGTCAGTGCCCGTTATCATCTGGAGCAGGGCCTCTGGCTGAATTCCGGCTATATTCAGCAATACTATGACCGGGATGAAGATGACAATACCGGCTTCTTCACTGCCGGAGCAGAATATCAAGTTGATAATGAGTGGGGATTTGGCCTGAATTATCGCGGCAATTCTGACCAATACACCACCCAGCTTTTTGTAAAACTGTTCTTCTGAGTATTACGCCTGACCACAGAGACACAGACTCGTTTCCCACGGAGGAGCGTGGGGACGAGAGGCCTGTGTATGTATATCAGAACTTGGCCGCACTAAGCCGGGCTCCGTTTTTTTCGGCGACTTCCACTGCTCTTTCCTCTGCCTTTTCTTTTAAACGGCGGTTTCGAAGGGGCAGGCAATCCGGCAACCGAAGGCAAACCATCGTTCATGGTTTGCATCAATAACGCCCTCAGCTCCTGATCAAGCCCGCCCATAAACGCCCCATAGCTGCCTTTTCGCTCAACAATATCATTCAGAGAGGCTTCCCAGCGTGCGGTCATGTCAGGCGTGGTTACTCTTTCCGGTAATGCATTGATCAGAGCTCTGCCGGTGGCTGTTGCATGAATACTACGGCCTTTGCGCTCCAGGAACTGGCGCTTGAACAAGAGCTCAATAATACTGGCCCGGGTTGCCTCTGTTCCCAGGCCATCGGTTTCACGGAGAATCTTGCGAATATCTTTATCCTGAACAAATCGGGCGATGCCCGTCATGGCCGAAAGGAGTGTTGCATCATTAAATGCTTTGGGGGGCTGTGTCATTTTTTCCTTAAGCTCGGCTTCAGGACAATCAAGCACATCACCTTTGGCCAACTCGGGTAAAAAAGCACTCTCTTCATTATTGTCACCATTCTCATCACCGACGGAACGCTGATGACTTTTACCCGAATTCATCAGAACCTTCCACCCTTCCTCGACAGTCTGGCGGCTCCTGGCTCGAAAAAGGCCTTTTTCTATGTCGATATCGACGACTCTTTTTCTGAACGTATGATCAGGATAAAACTGCGCAACATACTGTCTGGCAATTAATCCATACAGTTTGCGATCCAATTCAGATAATCGTTCAAGATCCGTTCTCAGGGATGTAGGAATAATCCCGTGATGTGCCCCAACTTTTTTATCATTCCAGGCACTGGTTTTCCTTTCTGGCAATGCCTGATCTACCGCCTTCCCCAGTGAAGTTACATTGTGGCGGATAGTTGCCAACACTTCAGGTGCCTGGGAGAAGTGCTCTTCGGGCAGATAGCGGCAATCTGAACGGGGGTAAGTAATCAGTTTTTGCTCATAAAGACGCTGACAACTATCAAGCACCGTCTTGGCATCCATACGCAGCTGTCTGGCAGCATCTATCTGCAGTGCCGACAACGAGTAGGGTAATGGTGGGGGTTCTTTGCCACGCTTATCTTCAACACGTTGTACTGTCCCCTGCTGACCGGTAATACGGTCCACCACATTTTGCGCCAGACGCCGATCCAGCACTCGCCCTTCCTCATCCATCCAGTTCTGGCAGGCTTCGCTGGGAATCCATTTGGCTTTGAAGGTTTCCTCTTTTGCCGTTAACAAGGTGGCAAAAACCTCAAAGTAAGGCTTAGGCTGAAAGTGCTCAATTTCTGCATCACGTCGGGCGACAAGGCCCAAAATCGGCGTCTGCACCCGGCCGATGGAGAGCAGACCATTAAAGCCGACCTTCCGGCCAAGCAATGTGCAGGCGCGGGTCAGATTAATACCGTAAAGCCAGTCTGCCCGGGAACGAGCCAGGGCGGAAACGGCCAGCGGTACAAACTCCTGATTGGATCGCATCCGCCCAAGCGCCTGGGAAACGGCAGAAGGATTCAGATCACTGATTAATAAACGACGAACATCTTTTTTACGCTGGGCAGAGAGCTTAAGATAGTCCAGCACTTCATCCACCAACAACTGGCCTTCACGATCAGGGTCACCGGCATTGACAATAATATCAGCCCGTTTGAGCAGCTTATTGATGACTGATAACTGCGCCCGCCCTCCCTTTCTGGGCCTCAGCTTCCATTGCATGGGAACAATAGGCAGGTGTTCAAGCTTCCATGTTTTGTAGACCGGATCATAGGCATCCGGCTCCTCCTGTTCAAGCAGATGACCTATGCACCAGGTCACCACATCTCCTGAAGCAGACTCAATATAGCCTTCCTGTTTTTTCAGGGGCTTTTTTAAAACATCCGCAATGGCTCGCCCCAGGCTGGGCTTTTCGGCGATAAATAACCGCATTCAAAAACAATCCGGTTGATAATGACTGAAATACTGTTTTTTTATACAGCATAATTCATCGTTTGGCGAGCATTCATCGATTTTCTTACCAGCCCAGGTAGAGTCGGCTATTGTTGTTTTTCCAGAGACGTTTCGAGTCTTGCATCTGCTGATAAAGCTTTTCCTTACTCCTTTCCTGATCTGGCACCTTATCAATCAGTCCTGACAGTAGATTCCGGTTATTCTCTGTTACAGCATCAGAACTGTGTACCGGCTCGGTATTGACGATTACCTCCGCCACAGGTTCTGAACTGGATACCCAGCTGCGTTCTGAAAGCCCGCCATCTTCACCAACAGAGTCCTGACCATCAATAAATGGATCCACAGCCCACTGAATTGAAAGATCTTCCTGAGGTGCCTCATAACCTCTCTGCCCGTTATCACCTGTGTTTACTTCCTCTGTGGGGCTGAGCCCGCCGGTAACCTCCTCCTCAGCAACTGAAGCAGTGGGTTCCGGAACTATTGCTGAATCCCCTTCCGAAATGACTGAATCCTCTTCCGAAATAGGTTCCTGATAAGGTTCATCAGGCTGCCCAACAGAGCCACAGAGGCGATGGATGGCTTCTTGCTCATTTTCCAGTGTGTAGAAAATCTCATAAGGCTGTTCGCAAGTTATTGGGGTTTGGGGCTTGTGCTCTGGATTATGGCCAACATGATTTTCAATAATGACATCCGGCACCCGGGGGTATTCAATGTCAAGATGACAAATTGATATTCCGATGCCTTTATCCCTCTGCCCCTCAGCCAGATAATTACCCAGAGACGCCTTAAACATTGCAAATTCCTCAAAGTAAACCGCTTCAGCGGTCATCGTCCTGCATAAATGAACAACCCCCAGTTTCACAGGATTTTTTATAACGGGTTTGACAAAATCAAGTCCATGGCCTTTAACCAGACCCAATACATGTTGTTCATGTACCTGATAACGAACGGTGATTTGGGGAAAGGAGATTATTATTCCATCGGCGGTAATACAGGGAATGTCAGTAACAGCCACCTTCTCAGGCATAATGCTGACAACAAACCCTTCATCGGAAGGCCAGGTTGGGTAAACACCTGCAGGATAAACATCATCATAAAATTGGTTCCCATTCTTGAAGACACCCACGCTTCCCTCTGGAACTTTGTAGAGAAAAGGAATATAAGAATAGAAATCAGAGGCTCCAGTTTTTCCACCGGAAAAAGGCAAAAAAAGAAGAAGCACAAATAACATTATCATTAGTTTCTTTTCCACAACTTAACTCCATACTTTAATAAAAGATTTATCAAGCTCAGTAGTTATAGCAAAACAAAGTAGCAGCGAATCATCTGGAAAAACTAAAGAGGCCTGCACGTCATTTGATGTTAATAAAGGCATCAATGTTGTAAACAATCCTTCAAAATATACCTCCGGTTCGTCACCTTTGGAGCAGGCTAAGGGGGCTTCATCGGAAGTTCCAATTACTGACAGAATAACGGCTGGAGTCTCTACTTCATGTGATAAAGCAATCAAAAATGATACTGAAGCTGAATTAGCTGCAGAATTAGAAACCGTCTCACTTTCTCCTGAAGAAGAAAAAATTCAACAAAAACCAGTTCCTGATGAGATAATATATTTTATCGCTGGGGAATTTAATAAAGAACTTGACACTCCACCAAGGGGGACTATATATCCAACTTTACAGAAAAAAATACCAGGCTTTGACAAACTCGATAATAAAGCTCAAAACCGATTAATAGAAAACGCAAGTGAAAAAATACGTGCCATTAATGCTGTTTTGAAATTACCTGAGCCTGAAATAATTGAACTTACGGCCAGCCAGAATTCAGTTAGACACCGGCGGCCTCATTCACAGCCCTTGTCTTGAGGTTAATTGATCATTGGTTTGATTGGGTGTGAATTAACTCCCCCCCTTCAAAGCCATGACTTTTTGCTGCCCACAGCAAGGAAGGCCGATGGCAGAGCTTACGTATCAGTTAATACGGTAAAAAAATGGACTTATTTATGATCAACGTGGCACATCATGCTACTCACCGATCAGCCGAAAGATATGGTAATCTGAAAACACGTCCAAACTCCCGGTTACCAAGCCTATGGCATCTCTGGATTACCTCAAGAAATTGACCTGCGATCGCCCTGAGCCGGGAACCCACGCCCGGCCAGGTGATCTGATTACCGAGACCGAGAGTAACCGGGGTCGTATTATTCAGTCAGCTGCCTTGCGAAGACTTCAGCAGAAAACCCAGGTCTACCCGCTGGAAACCAATGCAGCCGTCCGTAGTCGCCTTACCCACTCACTGGAAGTTCAGCAAACCGGCCGCTACCTGGCCAAAACCATTCTGGATCAGCTAAAACAAAATGGGGAACTGGCAAAGCTCGGTCTGGAAGGTATCGAAACGGCCTTTACCAATCTGGTAGAAATGTCCTGCCTGTTGCACGACGTGGGTAACCCACCTTTTGGCCATTTTGGTGAAGCGGCGTTTAGCCGTTGGATTCAGGATCATGGCGAAGCCTGCCATCACAAGGCAATGGCAAGACAATCCGCCGTCAATGGCCAAACCGGTCACTCAGAACTTTTCTACCATGTACTGTTACCGGATTTGTTGGTCTTTGAAGGCAACGCCCAGGGGCTGCGCATCATTCACAGCCTGCAGGCACTCAACCTGACCTGGTCGCAGCTGGCCGCCACCATCAAGTACACCCGGGCACCTTACCAGAACAAGTCAACCGGATTTGCTTACCGTCAGAGAAAGCCCGGCTTCTACTACTCAGAACACCGCCTTATCCAGGACATCTGGAAACATCTTGAGATACAGGAGAACTGCCGCTTTCCACTGGTCTACATCATGGAGGCAGCAGACGATATTTCTTACTGCATTGCCGATCTGGAAGATGCTGTTGATAAGGGCATTCTGTCATTCAGGGGCCTGAGCTTCTGGCTGAAAGAAGTGTGGAAAGAGTTCACCGGCGAAAAGAGCCGATACCTGCCGGATATCATTAAAACCGCAGAAAATGTTGCCAAAGATAACCCACAGAACTTTATTCGCCATTTACGCTCACAGCTGTTCCGGGACCTGGTCAGCTATGCTGCCAACCGATACCTGCAGAAGCATACCGAAGTTTTTCATGGTACCTTGGATGAGCCATTAATTGATGGCGGCTCAGACCAGCATCTGGCGCTGAAAACACTGAAAACCGTCGCCATACGACATGTGTTCAGTAGTCAGGAGAAAGAAACACCGGAACTTCGGGGGTATGCGGCCCTGATTGGCTTACTCGACATCTATCGCCCAATTCTGGAACTCCCCGGAACCGCATTCTCAAACCTCGATAATCTGGATGATGGCGAACACTTTATTGAGCATCGACTCAATCACCGCCTGTCCCGGAAGTATAAAGCAGCCTATTTGCGGGCAGTGCATCAAATGCGTCAGGAACAGCATTCTCCCGCTGAACAGAACGATCTTGAATGGTATTTCCGGACGAGACTGATTCTGGACTATATGGGAGGCATGACTGACCACTTCGTACTTACTGAGTATCAGAGCCTATCGGCAATTTAAACCAGGATAAACGCTTTGGCGTTGCTCCTTTCATGGTCTTCAGCCATTGGGCACCGTCGCTCTCGAAGTATTTTCTGCTGGAATGATAACCCAGGTCATAGATAGACCTTAGCTGATCCGGCTTCACCATAAAAGCGCTGCAGTCCTCGATACCTTCCGGCGCCAATGACACCTCCGGCAAGTTGATATTGGAAAACTGCCGGGCAGAGCTGTAGATCTGAAATACCCTATCCAGTACATCAAAGGTGTTGGCGAAATGCTCACAGGGCTTGGACATAACCGGGGCAAGATACATCCCGATATGATGGCGACACTGGTCATGAATCAGGTCTGAAGGATAGTTATTAATAATCCCGCCATCCGCATAGACGGTCCCCTGCCATTTAACCGGGGTGAACATGCCCGGATAAGCGGACGATGCCGTTAAAGCATTAATCAATGGGCCACTGTTGAATACCGTCTGCTGCGCTTTGTTCAAATCAGTAGCAACCACATACAGAGGTTTTTTCAATGATTCGAAGCTATCTTCCGGGAAATAAGCCTGAAAATTTTTCGCAATCTTCGCTGAATCAATCAATCCGAGCGCATTAAACGACAGGTTTCGAAAACTGAACATTCGGGTCGAGACAAAGAAGTCCAGAATCTCTTCCGGTGCATATCCGGCACTGTGCAGAGCACCTACCATCGCCCCCCCGCTGGCACCGGAAATAATATCCGGCTCAATTCCATGCTCTTTCAGGTAATGCAGCAACCCAATCTGAGCCATGCATTTTGCCCCGCCACCGGACAGGGTGAGGCCTAACTTATACGGTTTGCTTTTAAAAAGCCCTGTAGTAAACATGCTCATTGATTGAAAGCACTACCTCTGGAAAGCAACGTTTCTTGATTATGTCATGAGCCCGGCTCTGGGCTAAAGTAAATCTCAACTGAATCCAGACAAGTCATAATATCGCCCATAATTTCAAAGGGAGGCAAGGAGATGACCGAACAACCTGAAACCAATCCGTTTACTCTGCACGATACCCGTGTTCCCCGATTTATCTATGGCACCGCCTGGAAAGAGCAAGCTACCTCTGAGCTGACACTGAAAGCCCTGAATAACGGTTTTACAGCAATAGACACCGCCAACCAGCGCAAACATTATTTTGAACAAGGGGTTGGGGAAGCGTTGCAGAACTTCTACCAAACCGGTGGCAAGCGCCGTGAAGACCTCTTCCTGCAGACAAAATTCACCTACGCTGAAGGACAAGACAACCGATTGCCCTACAATCCAGAAGCCGATACCAAAACTCAGGTTGAGCAGTCCTTCCTCTCATCATTGGAGCACTTAAACACGGATTATCTTGATGCTTATCTGCTGCATGGTCCATCTCAGTCTCACGGACTCAGTGACCGGGACTTTGCCGTCTGGGAAGCAATGGAAGGCTTCTACCGGTCCGGCCACATCAAACTTCTGGGTGTCAGCAATGTCAATCACGACCAGCTGGAGTATCTAAGCCACCATGCAGCAATCAAACCCATGCTGGTGCAAAACCGCTGCTTTGCCAGAACCGGATGGGACGCGAATATACGTGAGCTATGCCATCGGCATGACATTCTTTACCAGGGGTTCTCGTTACTGACGGCCAACACCCAACTGTTCGAACAGCCTGAATTTCAGGCCATTTTGGCCAGAACCGGATTAACCGGGCCACAGGTCATTTTTCAGGCAGCATTAAAAATGGGGATGATCGTCTTAACAGGAACCGGTGATGCAGCACACATGCAACAAGACCTGAATTGTCTGCAGACGCCACTGACGGATGATGAAGTGACTTTAATAGAGCAATTGATGGCTTAAAATTTAAGCGACACCGCTGAAAAAGGCCTGTGCATGGCCAGCATACACTACATCCATAACATAAAAAAAAGCCAGCATGATGCTGGCTAATAAAAAAAATCTGGTCGGGGTAGAGAGATTCGAACTCCCGACATCCTGCTCCCAAAGCAGGCGCG
>NZ_JAHHPM010000566.1 GCF_024606345.1 Endozoicomonas sp. YOMI1 | reverse complement strand
ACATAAAGCAGCAGAATCAGCAGATTATGGCAGCCATACCAGCGGTGGATTCAGGCTCAATTACCTGGCCGGCAAAACGACAGGTGTGCTGCGTCAACTTGCTGGAGACCCTGGAGAGGCAGTTCCGGGACGGCTTCCTGAACATGAGCAGTACCGCGGGGCAGTACCTCAGCTACAAGAAGCAGGGACCCAACCATTCGGGACCGGTCAGGGTCTTGCCCGACGAAGCGCCGATCATCAATAATCTGGCCAACCAATTCCGGAACCTGTATGGGCTCTACAGCGCTGCCCGTTATGACATGGTCAATGCCACCGGATTCGGGGGCGGGGCAGCAGCGGATGATCGCTTCAAGGGGTACAATGCCGGGGCCATTGTCGAGGCCGTTACCGGGTTGCTGGGGAGATCGGCAAGGATGTCAGACCCCATCCGGAAGGTGCTGCTGACGCTTGAGAGCGCTCTGACCCATGACGGTCACCGGCACCGGGATGGTGCCAACGATATGCGCCCCCCGCAGCCTGATACGGCATTGCAGAGGATAGTGGGAAATGTCCAGGTAGGGGGCGATCAGTCTCACTTGTCGCTACCCATGCTGAACGCCAGGGATGTGACGGTGATCGATCGAATCATCCTGGCCGAGCGCGAAGCCTACTTCTATAACACGCGACCACTCAGGGATAAACGTTTCGAGATGTTCAGCGACGTGTTTGGCAATACGACTGATTTACAAAATCAATTGTATGGCGAGCAGCTTCCCTGTCCGACCAGTGAGCAGGGGCTGGCCGACACTTCGGCGCTGAGCGAACTGCTGGACCGGGCTGCAGACCAGGCACCCCAAATCACTGCAGCAGGGAAAAAACTGCTGAAACTGTATGCCGACCGTGCCACGCAGGCCTACCGTGCCTATGGCCAGCGCATCAGCAATATCCAGAGTGCCAATACCCGGTCAATGCAGGACATCAAGGAGAGTGATAACACCTTCACCCACAATGGTTGGATATACAAGGAATGGTCGCTGGCACGACTGGTGTGTTGTGCTCAGGGCCTGCAGGCTATAGACCAGGCACTCATGAACACGTTCGAGAGTCTCCTCACCCGGGCCGATCGGTGTATTCGTTATGATGCCTCTCATAGCCTGACCATGGGGCCAAAAGCGAGCGGCGAGAATCCCACCCGGGAGGCCATGATTGATGATCTGGCCAACCAGTTCCTGAACATGTATTCACAGTACGGTGCAGTCCGTTTCAATATGATCAAAGCCACCGGGTTCCCCCTGAAGGAGGCGGCAGAGTCATCGGTTTTCCAGGGATTTAACGCCCGGAGTATGGCTGCCACGGTCAATGATCTGTTGCGTACCCCGTCCGGGTTGTCCGCAACGTTCCGGGACGTTCTCCAGGGGCTGGCGGACTATCTGGATAACCATGACGACGATAATGATCTGCGCCAGCCACAGGCTGATCGCCACCTGTCGCAGATCATCGGCAATACCACCGTCGCCGATGATGAGTTCACCTTGCCGCCAGCAATGGTGGTTCCTGGCGATATGAGCGATGTCAACCAGCTCGTCCAGGTTGAGAAAGCCGACTACCTGGCCAATCTGGGGGGACTGCAAGACCGGAAGCATTTCCCCACTGATTTTGTCGATATATTCGAAGAGCCTGGTGCCTTTGCGAAGGTTTTCCTGGAAGGGGAGGTCCCGCAGTGCCAGGGTGACTTGCACAAACATCGCCAGATGAACAGAAATCTCTTTGGGAAGCAGCCGGCACCTCACTGGGATAAGCCAGCTATTGCCAATGACCATCGTGTCCCCCCGGCCACTGCCGGAGCCATCCGCCACGGGGGGATGTTGTCGGCAGTGCGTGATGGCCTGTCCTGGCTGACCGGCAGCACCAGAGCTACGGCTAACCAACCGCAGGGAGCACCGGAGGTCACTGCCGGGCTAAGCCATCACCGACAGGAGTCGGCGAATGGTGCCGATGACAAGGTGGCCAGCAAAGTCAGGCCGGTGGCGCACAGCGTCGACGATAGCCTGGCTCTGGCCGGGCTGCTGGTGTCCCGGGCAACGGATCGTCCCATCATGCCTGACCAGACGACACTGGCTCATGGTGAGATGCCCCGGACTGATACGGCGGCACAGCCCTTTGACTGCTTACCGGGCATGCAGCTGCTCACAGGCAGCATGCGGGTTGCCCGGCAACTGCGCAGTGAAGTGTCGGCTTTCCTGCAGCAGCTCAACCAGCAGCGAATACAACCGGATGCCGGCTGGCAGGCCGATGACCTGCTGAATATGGCCATCACTGTGGTAAGCAATGAGGCGCAACCGGCGCAACCGGCGCAACCGACCAACTGCGCCGAGGAGTTTCTGCACGAAGTGTTGTTCTCGCCCAAACTGGGGATTGAACATGAACGCGCCGCCAATATTTTCGACAGCGATGGACGGGTCCGGGGTACCGATGGTGGTGCCATCTTCTTTGGCGGGGAGCAAACCCAACCGAGCCAGTCAGGCCCGGCCAGAGATCTTGGCAAGTGCATGCTGAACGCCATGGCAGACC
>NZ_JAHHPM010000565.1 GCF_024606345.1 Endozoicomonas sp. YOMI1 | reverse complement strand
GATACCGTTGAATCCGTAATGCGAGGAGGTCGTTGTAGATGGCATATTGAAAATGCGACCGAATAATAGATACTGATCAAGCGAAATTCTGATTATCCGTATATGAAATAAAATATTTCCAGCTTCATTCACCCTCAAACCCCTGAATCGGCTTGACTGTACCCCAGCACTGACATTGTGGACACTGCCAGTGCAATTCCTTACCGAAAAATCCGCAACTACCACAGGAAAAGACAGGTTTAAGTTCAAGCATCCTATCCATAAAACGATGAATCAATGCCAATACATCATCTGGCAGATCGCCTTGAAATTGACGACGAAGATTAATCAGCTCATTCAGCCCTCTCAATGTGGGATGACGCTCAAGCTGCGCTGTTAAAAAGTTTACAGCCTGAGACTCCCCGGACTCCCTGAGCAAAAGACGGGTCATCGCTATGATAATGGCAGTACCAGGACGCTCATTCAGGCAACGGCCAAGATAAGCTCCAAACCCTCGCAAACTCCCCGTATGCTCAGAAGATTTCTCCAATAATGGCAGCGAGAGTGGCATGAAGCTGATGTCCTGAACCGATATTCTCTGCAACACCTTAATCGCCTCTTTGTAGCCACCTTCGTCAAACTCCATTTGACCCAGCAAAAGACTGGCCCTGACACTCTTTTTATCCCGGGAAAACGCCTGACGTATCAGACGACGTGCATTCACCCGGTCATTCTGCTTAAGCGCTATTTCGCTCTGCTCGCAGTAGTAATGTGCCAGAATGACAGCAAAGTGCTCTCCCCGGGCCGGCCTCAACCTTTCTGCAACTTCTGCAGCCTTAGCCCACTCCCGCTCCTGTTCATAGACACGCAACAATTGCTGCAAAGCCTGGTCTCGAAGCTCATGATTCTGACGGCTGAGGTCAATTAGAATGGATTCAGCACGATCCAGCAGGCCAGCAGAAGAATAGTTTTGAGCCAAGGCAAGCTGAACTTGAAAAGACTGGATAGAAGTCAGGCTTGGGCGCGCCAGCAAATCCTGATGAATACGGATGGATTTTTCCACCTCTCCACGCTTGCTGAACAGATTTCCCAGAGCCAGATAAGTATCCACTGTGTCGTTATTGATATCCAGGGCTTTGATAAAGACATCAATAGCCTCATCCGTCTGCTCATTAATCAGATAATTCAGACCGACAAAATAGTCCTTCGACAGCTGGCCAGAGCTATTCATCCCCCTTCTCTTCTGATCACGCCAGCCCAGAAAATAACCAATGACGATTGCAGCTAGAATAAGGCCCAATAACGCAATATCAGGCATCCGTTAACCCTTTCAGGGCGCTGGATCTCAACTTCTGGAGTTCGGCATCACGCCGGGCAAGCTTTCTTCTCAGGCTGGCATTAGTCAGTCGCAAACGGATAACCAGCATCAGGGATACCAGTAAACCGGCAAAGCCGCCCAGCACAAAGGACACCATAACCAACGTAGAACTGCTTACGGCCGGCATCATTAAGCCGCCCATTTCAAGGCTGATCTGCTCGGTATTGGAGAGGGTAAAGTTGACGAAAAACACCAAAAGAACAACAAACAACGCCAAAACCAGAA
The DNA here is from genome assembly GCF_024606345.1 of Endozoicomonas sp. YOMI1. Taxonomy (GTDB): domain Bacteria; phylum Pseudomonadota; class Gammaproteobacteria; order Pseudomonadales; family Endozoicomonadaceae; genus Endozoicomonas. Next base: position 29,265 of record NZ_JAHHPM010000565.1, on the reverse strand, counting down.
GACGCTTGATCAATACGACTATTGTCGCAAAACTGCCCTTGACAAGAGGCAACTCGTAGTCCGCCATAAACTTATTTCACGATCAATCCATTTCTGCCTGTAAGCCACGATTCACCCTTTCCCGCAGCTCTTTGCCCGGCTTGAAATGGGGAACATATTTGCCATCCAGGCTCACAGCTTCACCGGTTTTCGGGTTACGCCCAACTCTGGGTGCACGATAATGAAGAGAGAAGCTACCAAACCCCCTGATCTCAACCCGCTCGCCATTAGCCAGCGAATCAGACATTTGTTCAATGATAGCCTTTACAGCTAACTCAATATCCTTGATAGAGAGCTGCGGTTGCAACTGGGCAATCCGCTCAATCAGTTCAGACCGGGTCATCGTCGTTTTTCCTTTCCCTGCCATTCCCGGAATGCCTAAAAGATCCTGCAGACCTTGATAGACATGCTTATTGTTCAAAAGCGCCTTAAATAACCAGACAGTTTCTACACTAGCTAACCCACACTGAGAAATCAAGCAACCCTTTGATTAGCCCACACATTTCATAAGAATACCTGCCACCCCCTTGTTGCTGGCAGACAGCACTGCAGGTAAACACCTGCAACACAAGGGCTAAATCTCATTCAATCTTTCAATCAAAAAAAACCGCGAGGCAAAAGCACTCGCGGTTTTCTTTACTCTCAGCGGCAACTTTTGAGAACCAAAGCACCCCATGAGCAATCAGGAACAGGATGGATTACTTGCTTTCCATCTGAGCCTTGATCAGATCACCAATGGTGGTCGGGCCGGCAGCTTCTTCGTCCTGCTTGGTACGCAGCTCTTTCATTGCTGCTTTTTCATCGGCCTGGTCTTTCGCTTTGATAGACAGGCTGATGTTGCGGTTCTTACGGTCAATGCTGATGATACGAGCTTCGACTTCTTCACCTTCTTTCAGAACGTTAGTTGCGTCTTCAACGCGGTCAACACTGATTTCAGAGGCTTTCAGGGTGGCCAGAACGTCTTCCGCCAGCTCTACAACAGCAGCTTTGGCAGTCACTTCCTTAACGATACCCTTAACAACAGACCCTTTTTCATTCAGGCCAGCGTAGGCATTGAACGGGTCTTCGGACAGTTGCTTGATGCCCAGAGAGATACGCTCACGCTCAGCGTCAATCGCCAGGATAACCGCTTCTACTTCATCGCCCTTACGGTACTGACGAACAGCTTCTTCACCGGTTTCGTTCCAGGAGATGTCAGACAGGTGAACCAGACCATCGATACCACCGTCCAGACCGATAAAGATACCGAAGTCAGTGATAGACTTGATCTTACCAGCCAGCTTGTCGCCCTTGTTAAAGGAGCCGGAGAAATCTTCCCATGGGTTAGTCTTGCACTGCTTGATACCCAGAGAAATACGACGACGCTCTTCGTCAATGTCCAGAACCTGAACTTCAACTTCGTCACCCAGGTTGACAACCTTGGATGGGTGAATGTTCTTGTTGGTCCAGTCCATTTCAGAAACGTGTACCAGACCTTCAACACCTTCTTCCAGCTCAACGAAGCAGCCGTAGTCAGTCAGGTTGGTTACGCGGCCAGAAGCACGGGCACCTTCAGGGAAGCGCTTGGTGATAGCAACCCATGGATCTTCACCCAGCTGCTTGAGACCCAGAGATACGCGGTTACGATCACGATCAAACTTCAGGACCTTAACGTTGATTTCGTCACCAACGTTAACGATTTCGCTAGGATGCTTGATACGCTTCCAGGCCATGTCAGTGATGTGCAGCAGACCGTCTACGCCGCCCAGATCAACGAAGGCACCGTAATCAGTCAGGTTCTTAACGATACCCTTAACTTCCAGACCTTCCTGCAGAGAGCCCAGCAGCTGCTCACGCTCAGCACTGTTTTCAGCTTCCAGAACGCTGCGACGGGAAACAACCACGTTGTTACGTTTCTGGTCCAGCTTGATAACCTTGAACTCAAGCTCTTTGCCTTCCAGGTGCGCAGTGTCGCGAACCGGGCGAACGTCTACCAGAGAGCCTGGCAGGAACGCACGGATAGTCGCCACGTCAACAGTGAAGCCACCCTTGACCTTGCCACTGATAACACCCTTAACAACGTCTTCAGCTTCGAAGGCTTTTTCCAGCTCCTTCCAGGCTTCCATACGCTTGGCTTTTTCACGGGACAGACGCGTCTCACCGAAACCGTCTTCAACCGCGTCCAGGGCTACCTGGACTTCATCACCAATAGCGATGGTCAGTTCACCATTCTCATCCTGGAACTGAGCCTTGGGAATAACACCTTCAGACTTCAGACCAGCATGAACAGTTACCCAGTCACTGTCGATATCAACCACAACACCACTGACAATGGCGCCTGGTTTCATTTCGATCTCTTTCAGGCTCTCTTCAAACAGTTCTGCAAAGCTTTCGCTCATGATTTTTCCTGTGACAGTGTACGCCTTTGCAAAGTCTCTGCCTTCTCAGCAAAAAAACCAGCCAATAATGACCGGATAACGTACACTGGTTGTCATCCACACCGCCAGCCGGAGTGGGTTACTTTAGTCAGGTTCGAATCTGCAATGCTGGCTCTACGCCAGAAACGAACCTCCAAAATTGTTGAGTGCGACCTATGGCACACTCAGGCTTGCTGAAGTGGAAAACCCACTCCCCTGCACCTGAATAAAACCTAAACCAGTCCTTTCAGGCGCATTTTTTCCAGCACCTTATTGAATACCTCCTGGATACTCATGCGGGTACTGTCAAGAATGATGGCATCATCGGCAGGCTTGAGCGGCGCTACAGCCCTCTGGCTATCTCGCTCATCTCTGGCCTGAATATCTGCCAAAAGGCGATCAAAGCTAGCATCAATCCCTTTTTGATGCAACTGGTCATAACGTCTTTTTGCCCGTTCTTCGGCGCTGGCTGTCAGGAAGACTTTCAGCGCAGCATCGGGAAACACAACCGTTCCCATATCACGGCCATCTGCCACAAGCCCTGGCAGTTCGGCAAAATCACGCTGTCTTTGCAACAGCGCAGCCCGAACACCCGGCAGTGCCGCAACTCTGGAAGCCATGGCACCCACCTCTTCCGTTCGCAGACTTGCACCAACCCGCTCACCTTCAAGAATGGTAGTCAGACCTGCGCCTGTTTCTGATGGTAAAAACTGAACATCAAGATGGCCCGCCAGGACCTCCAGGGATGACTCATCGGCAAAATCAACCCCATGATTCATCGCCGCCAGGGCGGTTAACCGATATAACGCCCCACTATCCAGCAACCCCCAGCCAAGCTCTCTGGCCAGCAGGGCTGCAATCGTTCCCTTGCCAGACCCACTGGGACCATCAATGGTGACCACTGTCACTGGTGTCTGAGACTCACTCACTCGTATTTACCTTTACCACAATACGCATACCGGCTCGATTTGCCAGACCTGCAAAATCCGGGAATGAAGTCGCCACATTTGCACAGTTGAGAATGCGAATATCATCCTTTGCCCTCAGTGCAGCTACTGCGAATGACATGGCAATACGGTGATCGCCATGGCTGTCAATAGTGCCACCGTTAAATACGGGCTTCCCCTTTTTTTCAAAAGCAGCATTACCGGAACCATGGATCATCATACCATCAGGCAGTGGTTGCGCATCAATACCCAGGGCAATCAAGCCATCGGCCATGGCCTGAATCCGATCACTCTCTTTAACCCGAAGCTCACGGGCTCCGGTCAGCAGCGTTCTGCCTTCTGCACAGGCTGCAGCAACAAACAGTACCGGAAACTCATCAATAGCGATGGGCACCAGACGCTCAGGAATATCAATACCCTTCAGCTGTGCCGAACGCACAACCAGGTCGGCCACGGGCTCTCCACCAACAACAGACTCATTTTCAAGGTTAATATCCGCTCCCATCAGCTGCAGAATCTCAACCACACCAGAGCGTGTCGGGTTCATGCCAACATGGGAAAGACGCACCTCCGACCCCTCGGCTATTGAGGCAGCCACCATAAAGAACGCCGCTGAGGAAACATCGGAGGGCACATCGATTCGATTAGCCGTCAGCTTGCCCCCCCCTTCAATCGCGACCCTGCTGCCATTCTCACCACTGACACTTTCTTCACAGGAAAGCGGGTAGCCAAAGCCATTAAGCATACGGTTGGTGTGGTCACGAACAATACCCGGAACAACCGTCACCGTTTCACCGTCAGCGTACATTCCAGCCAGTAACAGGCAAGACTGCACCTGGGCAGAAGCCATCGGCAGATGATACTCAATCCCTTTCAACCGTGCGCCCCCCCTGATCTTCAGTGGTGGGCGACCACCTTCTGAGGTCTCAATGGTGGCACCCATCTGCCTAAGGGGGTCCACCACCCGATTCATGGGTCGACCGGATAGGGAATGATCGCCGGTTAACGTAACATCGAAGGACTGGGCTGCCATCAACCCGGCCATCAAGCGCATGGCAGTACCGGCATTACCCAGATAAAGCGGCCCTTCCGGCTGCTTGAGGCCATGCATGCCAACCCCCTGAATGGTGACCTTGCCCAGATAGGGGCCATCAATCTGAACCCCCATATCCCGAAATGCCTTCAGGGTTGCCAGGGCATCCTCGCCTTCGAGAAACCCTTCAATAACCGTTTCCCCCTCCGCCAGGGCACCCAGCATGATGGAACGATGAGAGATAGACTTATCTCCGGGAACACGTAACTCACCGGAGATAGCTCCTCCCGGGCTGGCAATAAACGTCTGGGTACTTTCTTTCATACTGTCCATAACTTCTTTATTTGTATCTTCACCTTCAATCAACACAGAGCCCGAAAAACCATGGCAAGCCTTGACAGAATCAGGCAATGACTTAACCCGCTGCTGCCTGCTCTCCAGAAGAGAAGAGAAATGCTGACGCGCTGATTGCGCACGACTGAATATCCCCAGCAGCGACTGACTGTTGTTCTGCACAATCGCTTCCCGGAGCACCTGAAGACCCTCGGTAAATTCATCCAGTGCTTTCAGCACCGCCTGATGATTACCCAGCGCAACATCATGCCACATAATGGGATCGCTGCCAGCGATCCGGGTAAAATCCCGAAAGCCGCCCGCAGCAAACCGGAAAATATCCTGATTATCCGGATTCCCGGCCAGCGTATCCACCAGTGAGAATGCCAGGAAATGGGGAAGATGACTGGTCTTTGCCAGAACCTCATCATGATGACGAGGATCCAGACTGGTGACCACTGCCCCACAGGCCTCCCAAAGCATCTTCACCTTTTCCAGCGCCAGAGAGTCAGTATTTGCCAACGGGGTCAGGATGACATCATGGGCCTGAAACAAAGTAGCTTTTGCGGCACCAACACCACTTTTTTCCGACCCTGCTATTGGATGGCCGGGTACCAGCCAGGCGGGAACTTCCCCAAAGACCTCTAGCGCGGCATCGAGGAGCGCTTTTTTACTGGATCCGGCATCGGTAATCACTTTTTCAGCAACCGCTTGCTCAGTAAGAACGCCATCGGGCAAGCATGAAGATAGCTGCGCAAGAACGGGCTTCATTGCCAGCATGGGAACGGCCAGCATAATCACATCGGCAGCCGCAACACCGTCGGAGAGGCTTTCGCAGCCATAATCAATGATCCCGAGCGCCTCGGCCTCTTCCAGTGAGGTTTTATTCTGATCATAACCATACACTTGCCGACAAGCTCCGGCAGATTTTACCGCCGCCGCAAAAGATCCCCCGATCAGGCCCAACCCAACCACCAGCAGTGTATCCACTGTTTTCACAAACGCACTCCTTACGACGACTGGCCAAGAACCTGGCTCAGCGCTTCCAGACAACGACGATTTTCTTCCGGTAAACCAATGGAAATACGAAGGTGCTCAGGCATGCCGTAATTGGCCACTGGCCGAACAATAATGCCCTTTGACAACAATCCTTCATAGACCGGCATGGCATTGCGCTGGAGATCAATGGTAATGAAATTACCCGATGAAGGGATCCAGTTCAGCCCCAAACCTGCAAAACCCTGCTCCAGGAATTCCATCCCCTGCTGATTAATCTCAATGGACCGCTGAAGATAAGCTTCATCTTTCAGCGCAGCAACCGCGCCGAACTGAGCAGGAAGATTCAGGTTAAATGGCTGCCTCAGACGGTTCAGCACATCCGCTATGTCAGGATTGGAGATCGAGTAACCGACCCGCGCCCCCGCCAGACCGTAAGCTTTGGAAAAGGTTCGGGTAACCACCAGATTTGGATAGCGGTCAAGCAGGTCAACACCATTAGGCAGGTTACCTGCGACCCCATACTCAAAATAAGCCTCATCAAGGACAACGATGACCTCTTCCGGCACCTTGCCAAGAAAACCCAGCAGTGCCTGTTCGCTAAAACTGGTACCGGTCGGATTATTCGGGTTTGCCAGAAACACAATTCGGGTATTGGCTTTGATCGCTTCAGCCATGGCCTCAAGATCATGGCCATAGTCAAGGGCTGGAACCACAATACCCTCAGCGCCTGTTGCCTTCACCGCCAGAGGATAAACAACAAAAGCATACTGAGAAAAAACCGCAGAGCTATTGCTGTCCAGAAAAGATTCCGCCAGAAGCACCAACACATCATTAGACCCATTACCCAGGGTTAATTGTCCGGGTGTTACCTTCAGTTTTTCTGCCAGCGCCTGTTTTAACTGATAACTGCTGCCATCCGGATAGCGGGCCAACTCGGCAAGGGAGTTGGCCATTGCTTTCACCGCAGAAGGCGGTGGGCCAAGAGGGTTCTCATTACTGGCCAGCTTGACAATATCCTCAACCTTCAAGCCCTGCTCTCTGGCAAGCTCCTCAATAGGCTTGCCTGGTTGATAAGGACTCATTTCGCTTACTCCGGGAACCGCCAGCTGCAGAAAATCACAAGACATAATTTGACCTTCAGTTGGGTTATTGAACTTGAAAACGGGCTCTCCCACCATCAATTACTGCAGACGATGAAAAAGCCATTTCCAACTCATGGCAATTTTTATTGATTATGGAAAATTTCAGAGGTTATACGCTTGCCAGGCAAAAACAGCCTGCCAAATGCTGCCAGAAGGCTGTCCAAGAATAGACTGCCCTACGCGGCAACTGCTCCTTACTCTATTTTGCAGTTTTTATTCCAAAGAATCACGTTCAAATCTGTTGACAATAAAGTCAATTAAGGGTCATGCGCAGAAAATAAGAAGAGGCCAGTCTTCTGCTGCAGCTCCAGAGTCAACCCCGGCAAGACTCTATTAGCACTGCAGCAGCAGTGATGGTGTAAGATCTACCATATTGCTAATCAAAAATAAGTTTTCCCATCAAAGGCTCATAGATATAGTCCTTTAGCAGCGGCGGCTCCAGCGGCGGCTCCAGCGGCAGCTCCAGCGGCAGCATCGGCACCGATTTCGACAACGGTTGTCCGGTTTCTTTCCGGTGTTCAACCAGACGCGAGCGGATAGAGGCCCGGGCGCAGGCCTGAAGTGATTGGGGTTGAAAATTACCCGGCTCATTATTCCGATTGATGTTGTCAAACCTGCCAGCCGCTGCCAACAGGACTTTCATGTTGCCAATTTTGCCCTTGGCAAAATTCAACGGTGTATCCCTATGCCAGTCTCGCGCCTTACAGTTGGCACCCTCAGCCACCAATAGTTGTACTTTCTTGCCCGAACCACTGTTTGCTGCCAAATGTAACGGGGTCCATTCTGTACTTTTTTGTCTGGCTTCAAGGTTGGCCCCCTCGGACAAAAGCACCCCCAGATACCGCAAGTCGTGGCAGTTTTCGCTAGCCGCAAAGTGTAATGATGTCCGTTTAAATTTATCAGCAGCCTCAATATTGGCACCTGCAACCAAAAGCTCCTTGACTACCTCCAGTCTGTCGCTATTGGAAACCGCACAAATTAGTGGCGTTGCTTTACCATTATCCCTGGCCTCAATATCGGCTCCCCGGGCCAGCAGCTCTTTCGCAATCTCCCCGCTACCGGCTCTATGCAGCGGAATCTGGCCTGCATCATTGCGGGCATTAACGCAGGCACCTTTGTCGAGAAATACCTTTAACATCTCCAGATCGTCTTGATGACAAGCCGAGAACAGTGGCGTGTTTTCGTCATTATCCCTGGCCTCAATATCGGCTCCCCAGGCCAGAAGCTGGTTCACAGCCTCCCCGCTACCGGCCCTATGCAACGGAGTTTGACCTAAATGATTGCGGGCATTCACGCTGGCACCCTCAGCCAGAAAAAGGTTGAGAACTTCCGGGTTTTCCGACATTAACGCCAGAAACAGCGGGGTTTTGCCAGACCAGTCCCTGGCCTCAATATCAGCTCCCTGTTCCAACAACGCCTTCACCGATGCCAGGTCGCCATCCTCGGCTGCCTCGAGCAGATTTTTGTCCTCCGGGGACAGTTCGTCTGTTGTGCCAAACAGGGTATTTATAACGTTTCTCACCAAGGTAATCATAACTACTTCCACCTCTTCCAGTGTTTACTTATCGCCAGGTTCAAAGCTGCTTTTTTGATCCTAGCTCCAACTATTGTCAAAAAGATAATCTCGGGCGGAGTTTAACTACCAGTAAATATACTGCCGCTGATTTCAGATAAGTTTTTCCATCAGTGGCTTATAAAGATAGACTTTCAGCGGCGGACCCAGCGGCAGCGCCTGCACCGATTTCGACAACGGTTCTCCGGTTTCTTTCCGGTGTTCAATCAGGCGCAAACGGATAGAGGTCCGGGCGCAGGCCTGAAGTGATTGGGGCTGAAAATTACCCGGCTCATTGTCCTGATTGATGCTGTCAAATCTGCCAGTCGCTGCCAACAGGACTTTCATGTTGCCAATTATGTCCATGGCCAAATCTAACGGTGTATCCCTATGCCAATCTTGTACCTTATAGTTAGCACCCTCAGCCACCAATACTTGTACTTTCTTGCCCGAAAGACTTAAAGCTGCTTCATGCAACGGGGTATATCTTGTAATTTCTTGCCTGGCTTCCAGGTTGGCTCCCTCGGACAGAAGCACCCCCATATACCGCAAGTCATGGCACCAACCGCTAGCCGCAAAGTGCAATGGTGTTCGTTGAAGTTCATCAGCAGCCTCAATATTGGCCCCTGCGACCAGAAGCTCCTTGACCACCTCCAGTCTGTCAATATTTTTAATCGCACAAATTAGTGGCGTTGCTTTGCCATTATCCCTGGCCTCAATATCGGCTCCCCGGGTCAGCAGCTCATTCACAATCTCCGGGCTCCTGGCATTATGCAATGGAGTCCGGCCTGTATTATCGCGGGCATTAACACAGGCACCTGCAGCCAGAAGTGCCTTTACCCCCTCCAGACTGTTTTGTCGATTAGCCGAAAACAGTGGAGTTTGTCCGATATGATCCCTGGCCTCAATATCAGCTCCCCTGGCCAGAAGCTCCTTCACAACCTCCTGGCTGTGGGCATTATGCAACGGAGTTCGACCAAAACAATTGCGAGCATTAACGCTGGCACCTGCGGCCAGAAGCACCTTTACAACCTCACAGCTGCCTATTTCAGAAACCACAGAAAACAGTGGAGTTTCTTCATGATCACTCCTGGCCTCAATATCAGCGCCTCTGTCCAGCAGCGCTTTCATTGCCTCTTTGCAACGGGCCCTATGCAGCGGAGTTTCGCCAAAACAATCGCGGGCATCAATACTGGCACCTGCATCCAGAAGAACGTTGAAAACTTCCGGGTTTTCTGATTCTGCCGCAAGGGACAGCGGGGTTCTACCATTCACCTCCCTGGCCTCAATATTGGCTCCTCCGCCCAAAAGCTCTTTCACAACCGCCTGGCTACGGGCCTCATGCAATGGAGTTCGATGATCACAATCGCAGGCATTAACACTGGCACCTGAGTGCAGAAGAAAGTTGGCAACTTCCGGGTTTTCGGAAATTACCGCCAGAAACAGCGAGGTTCTGCCAGCCTGATCCCTGGACTCAATATCAGCCCCCTGTTCCAGCAAAGCCTTTACCAATGCCAGATTTCCATGGCTGGCTGCTTCAAGCAAATCAAAACCACTGTCGTTTAATATTCCGGTAACTTTCAGCACTTCCTGTGTTTGCCTATCGTCTGGCACAGGACTGCTTGAAGGGGCATGCATCACTGGCTCCAACTATTTATTGTCAAGACGATAATCCCAAGAGGAGTTTAAGTACCAACTACTGAAACAAACACAGCTGACAAGTGTAGATAAGTTTTACCATCAGGGGTCAGGGGCTCGTAGAAATAAGCTTTCAGCATCGGGTACAGTGTCAGCTTCGACAACGATTTCGACAGCGGTTGTCCGGTTTTTTTCCAGTGTTCAACCAGACGCAAGCGAATAGAGGTCCGGGCGCAGGCCTGAAGTGATTGGGGCTGAAAATTACATAATTCGATATGGCGATCCCTTCTGCCAATATATCTGTCACCCGAATCCAACAATGGATGGATAATCCGCAGCCGCAGCATTGATGCCAGTGATGAGGCGAAGACTGCGTATGAGGCTGATCCTCTGAAAGCCGAAATCCTCAGCTCCCTGGAAAGCGAAAATGTTATCAATTTTGGTGGCTTCGTGGGGACTGCGGGAGCATGGTTGGCAATCCTGATGTCGATCAGAATCACAACTGGTCAAAATCGTTAGCCATAGCGCCACCCAGAGCCAGCAGCTGCCCCAATTTCCCATTGAGTTCTATTTTTTTTGAATTTTTTTGCGATAAAAATGAACCTTTTTTATGCCTGATAATCTAATTAAGTCGTGCTACTTTTCCCGTGCGAATTCCCAAGCACAGCAATGCAGGAGCAATTGCCGCCCAAGAGGCTGTCCGAGAGTAGACCGCCCTACTGCGGTGGCAGATTATTGTCGGATAGCCTCCTGGATAGTTTGGCATTTTCATTATGCAGGGTGACCGAAAACACGGATTACCAATGCTCATGACCAGTCATGTGCAGTTAGACATTTAACAATGATAATTTTTGGAGGCTGTTTCATGATTAATTCAACCGGTAATCCACCGATCCCCCACTCTGATCCAACGCAACCCCCTGCTGCCAAATCCACACGATTGGCAATCCAGGGACCACCAACCAGTTCTCGGCCAAGTTCTCCTTTTGCCGGGAAGTGTGTCACCGTTGCCAAGGGTAGCTCTGAACCCATTGAGCCGGAATCCTCAACATCCGCAGTTGCCATATCTGCACGGAGTGTCGAACCCGGTTTTGCCTCTGGGCCTTTACCGGGTGACTTTGTGAACTGGGGGGAATTGCACCAGCAAATTAGAGAAAGTCTAACTTTCGACAATGTGTATCTGTTCGCTGTTTATCTGAATCTTCCGTTAAATAAATTATTGGAACTCGACCGAAAATTGCCGAATCGGCATGATTCAAACGCGCCTTTTCGGCTACTGGAACACAGTTTAATTCAGAAAAACCGTAAGCTAACCCATGAACAACTGCTCATAATGCTGGCGGGTATCACAAGATCAGACCTGGTTAAATTGCATTGTGAAAAGTCTGGTGTTGCCGTTGACCAGAGTCGGTTCTTGTCTGACTGGCCTGCCTGTGTACAGGCTGCTGATACGAATGCTGCGCAGAATCAGGAACTGGATTTTTTCAAGCTGCATCAGAGCTTAAAAAAAGACGTCAGCTGGTTTTTGTTTCATATTCCGACGACAACACTGGCCTATGCTGCCGGATACCCGGAACTGATGGATGATCAGGATATTCAATGCCTTGAAAAAAAACACAACGTTCAGGCAACCGAACTCCTGCTGAAGAAAATTCTGGATAAAAACGGTGGGAGCATAACCACAAATGAGTTTGCCAAAATAATGAGCAATCCTGAGATTATGGCCATAAATTGCCCATACCTGCTCATTGAATCACTGAAAGGAAACACAGTACCTTATCTTTCCAGAAAAAACATAGCCTGGGAGAAGCAGCGTCGATATCTAGCGTACAGTCTTTCAGAGCTAGGGATTAATGCTGAACATTTTGGTCGTGCTCTCGGGGTACCGTTGCACATGATCCAGAAGATTGTTAATAGATCCAGGATAAAGGGAGACACACCAGGGAACTTCGGGGCTTTACTTGAGCAGGCAGTCCACTACTGCGTACCTGGAATCAAGCCGGGACATATTTTCCAGGCGCTGTTGACAGCAGGCAGTGCCAGCGGCTGTCGCGAGAAGTTAGAAAAGTGGCTGGAAAAAGAAAAAAAATCAGAAAAAAAAGAGGCACGTTTGCCCTGGCTAAACGAATTCCCACCTGAAGAGTTACCTAAACTCAAACCACTCTATCAAGATGACAACCCTACCAGGATTGTCAGTTCGCAACCGTTGACCCTGGATTTTTTGCGTCACTTACCATTAAGCCATAACTGGTTTTTGATTGGTTTAGCCATGGGGCTATCAGCGGATGAACTGGAAAGCATTGGTGTCAGGACGATCATGCAAAACGGTTGGCTAGACCAACGTAAGCTGAGCCTTGCTGCTCCGGCATTATCCAGGATACTGGTTCAAAAGGGGTTGGAAACAGGTCATCTTTACCAGGCACTGAAAATTCTGGACGATCAGGCAACACTGGCTTACTTTCCAGAGCATCCGGATGGCCAGCCGGAAAAAAAATTACCCAGAAAGATCGCTAAAGCCATTTCACAGGGTCAATTAATGGCCCGGGCTGTTCCTTATTTCGGGTCGGAAAACATAAAATTTCTCAGTGACATGATCAGCACAGATGCAACAAGTCGAATTACATTCAAATCATTGAAAAGGCCATTCACTGCCAATCCAGCTACTGAATCGCCTCCCCCGAAGGTACCAGAAACAGAGCCTTCCACTGTTACTGCAAACAACGTCGCCCCGATGCTTGAACAGAGTGTAATCTCCGGTACTGAATGTTCCCAGCTGCCTGAAGCACAACTGGACGGCACTGTATACTGGGGCAATTTGGACTATAAAATTACCCGGGGCGTATCACCCAGGGAGCAGGTACTGTTTGCCATATATCTGGGATTTCCACTAGCAGATATTGCCAATATTGTAAAAACTGTAAGTCATCGGCAATTTGCGCAGGATAACTATTTATCCCTGCCTGCCTTAAATCGACAAGATGGGTCAATCCGGGAAAAACTGAAGATAACCCATAAAAAACTGCTGACAATGCTGGCGGGTATCTCAAGATTAGATCTGATTGAACTGCACTGTAAGAATTTTGGTATTGTATTTGACCAGAGTCGTTTCTCGACTCAATGGCCTCCCGCTGTAAAGGCTGTTGATACCAATGCTGCGTTGGATTATCAGCTGGATTTCTTCAAGATGCATCAGATCCTTAAACAAGATGGCTATCTACTTTACACAGTTCCGATGGCAACAATTGCCTTTGCGGCCGGATACCCGGAACTGATGATGGATCAGGATCTGCAAACAATCTCAAGTAGCGACAATGCACTGTCAACTACGATCCTGCTAAAAAAAATTCTGGATAAACAAGGGGGCAGCATGACCACAAATGAGCTGGTGAAAATAATAAGCCACCCTGAGATTATGGCCATCAGTTGTGCACATCGGCTGATTGAGGCCTTAAGCGGAAATCCAGTATCTTTTAGCCTTATAAATGAAGGCACATTGAGTAGACAAATGTTTTGTTTGGCTGAAGGAATTGCAAATATCAAGATACCTGCTGACGCCATTGGTAATGCCCTTGGGGTATCATTGCCAATAATCCAGAGCATTCTCAAGCAATCATTTGTCGATGAAGCCACCCGTATGCAGATATACAATCTACTGTGTGCTGCAACTCATTGTCAGCCTGGGCTGACTCCGGCACATATCTTATATGCTCTGCACGAAGCTGCCGGATCCACACGCCTGGAAAGAAAGTTAAATCGCTTCATTACAATTAACAAAGAAAAATTGTCTTTATTTCTGGAGCCCAATCCTGAACAGCCACCTGCCATCAAACCACTCTATCGCCAGGATGATGACAGCTCTGCCACCACGGCCGGTTCACAACCGCTGACCCCGGATTTTTTGCGCCGTTTGCCATTGAGCCATAACTGGTTTTTGATTGGTTTAGCCATGGGATTGTCCGTGGATGAGTTACGGAATATCGATCAAAAGACCAGCCATACATACCATGACGACCAGAAAAAAAAGCATAGCCTTGCCGCCTGTTACCTGTCCGATAAACTTGCAGAGCTGGGTAAGAGGGGCGTGGAAACAGGGCATCTCTTTCAGGTATTGCACAATTTGGATGATCAGGTGGCGCTGCATTATTTTCCGAAGCATCTGTCAGCCCCGCCTGAAAAAGCATTACCAGAGGACATCGCTAACGCCATTGAACAGGCAAAATCAATACTCAAGCTGCTCAACACAGTCGATTCAAAAGAGTTGACAAAAATTCTGTCTGGTTATAATCGTTACGATCAGATGAAACTAGAGTTCTGATATATGCAGCAAAGGCTTGCCGTGGAAATCCCCGAGACACGGTGGGGATTTGTACCAGCAAATTAATCAGGATTGTCAACGATCAAGAACTGTAGAATCACGTGTTAAGCTTCGCCAGCTCCATACTGAAAGCTGGCGGGCTTATTAATACAACAACGATTAGAGGACACCCTTGGGATAAGAACCAAGCACACAGAGGTCATTGGCACGCTCCCCCAGCTTCTCCAGCACCTTGCCAACGACAGGATCATCCTGATGACCTTCAAAATCCACAAAGAACACATAGTTCCAGATTCCGGTTCTGGATGGGCGGGTCTCAACCCGTGTCAGGTCGATATTGTGAACATGGAAAGGCTCAAGAATCGCATGCAGCGCTCCCGGCTGGTTGCGCATGCTGATGACCACTGACGTTTTGTCATCACCACTGGGTGGAACCGGCTGATTGCCAATGATCAAAAACCGGGTTGAATTATCCGGGCGGTCTTCAATTTTTTCAGCAATCTTTTCCAGACCATACATTTCCGCAGCCATATCACCGGCAATAGCCGCAGAATTCCACTCACCCTTGATCCGCCTGGCTGCTTCTGCATTGGAGCTCACTGCCACCCGCTCAGCCATTGGCCAGTGAGAGTCCAGCCACTTGCGACACTGAGCAAAAGACTGGGCATGGGAGTAGATACGGGTAATATGATCCCGTCGGGTATTTTCTGAAATCATCATGTGTTGATGAATGCGCAGCACCACTTCACCACAGATCTTCAGTGAAGAGTCCATAAAGCTGTCCAGCGTGTGACTGACCACACCTTCGGTGGAGTTTTCAACCGGCACCACACCATAGTTGACCGCACCAGCAGCCACTTCCCGGAATACCTCATCAATGGCCGCCATGGGCACGCAAACCGCAGAATGGCCAAAGTGTTTCAGGGAAGCCTGCTGGGTAAATGTGCCTTCCGGCCCCAAAAAGGCCACCTTAACCGGATCTTCCAGGGCCAGACAGGCCGACATAATTTCACGAAACAGGCGGGCCATCTCTTCGTCATTCAAAGGCCCGTCATTCTTCTTCATGATCTTACGAAGTACCTGAGCTTCGCGCTCAGGACGGTAAAACACAGCAGAGGGATCAGCTTCTGTTTTTACACGAGCCACTTCCTGGGCACATCGCGCACGTTCGCTGATGAGATCAAGGATTTGCTGATCCAGCGAATCAATTTGAATTCGCAACTGCCCCAATTTCTCTTCTGCCATTATCCATACCGCCGTTCAAATTCTTTCATGAAGTCAATAAGAGCATCCACATGCTGCTCTGGCACTGCATTATAGATACTTGCCCGCATACCGCCTACTGCCTTGTGTCCTTTCAGGTAACGAAAACCTTCCTGTTCAGACTCGGCAAGGAACGTTGCATCCAGTTCTGGCTTGATCAGCGTAAAAGGCACGTTCATCCGGGAGCGCCAGCCCGGACCCACTGGGTTCTGATAAAAACCGGAGCCATCAATCTGAGCATATAGCTTGTTGGCCTTACGCTCATTGAGCATATTTATCGCTTCAAGCCCACCCTGTTTTTTCAGCCATTTAAAGACCAGACCGGCAAGATACCAGGCAAAGGTCGGTGGCGTGTTGTACATAGAATCATTGCCAGCCTGCAGCTTATAGTCCAGCACCGCAGGACACATCAATGAACCGCGCTCCAACAGATCATCACGAACAATCACCACGGTAAGGCCTGCCGGGCCAATATTCTTCTGAGCGCCAGCATAAATAACACCAAACTTGCTGACATCAACCGGGCCAGACAAGATATTGGAAGACATATCCGCAACCAGCGGCACATCCCCCGTCTCCGGTATAAATGGAAACTCAAGACCACCGATGGTCTCATTGGGCGTATAGTGCAAATAAGCGGCATCTTTACTTATCCGCCACTGGTCTTCGGCAGGCATGGCATTAAAGGCTCTGTCCTTGCCATCAGCGACAATATTCACATCCAGGTAGCGCTGAGCTTCTTTGATGGCTGACTGAGCCCAGTAACCACTGTTGACATAGTCAGCAAAAGTCTTATTTCCTTTAAGGTTTAATGGCACAGCTGCAAACTGCCCCCGGGCTCCTCCCTGAAGAAAAAGCACCTTGTAGTTATCAGGGATCTTCAACAGATCACGCAGGTCTTTTTCGGCCTCATGGGCAACCGCGAGAAACTCCCTGCCACGATGACTCACTTCCATCACAGAAGCGCCCACATCCTGCCAGTTCATCATGTCATCCCGGGCCTGCTGCAGCACCTCATAGGGAATTGGTGCAGGTCCGGCTGAAAAGTTGTAAACCCGATTATCCAGCTGCGCCAGAACATCATTTACATCATTTGTTACACCATCTATTACACAAGGCTTCACAATGACTCCCTCTCGACTAAACAGCAGTTTACCCTGGTCATTACCTACAAACTCTCTAATTCACTCTGAGTGACTGTATTATGATGAAAAACGCCAGCACTGGGCTGGCGTTTTTTCAAGCTATCAGGATTCTACCGTCCCTTCGTTGGCAATGGGATCGTCCTGCCCTTCAGCCTCTGAATCAAGTTCAGGAGCATCCACAGCCTCTGGTTCCTCAACACGGGCAACACCCACCAGTTTTTCACCTTCAGAGACACGAATCAGCGTAACCCCCTGGGTATTACGACTCAGCGAAGAGACGCCATCGACCCCGGTTCTGACCAGTGTTCCCTGGTCAGAAATCAGCATGATTTGTTCGCCGCTCTTCACCTGGACAGCGCCAACGATTTCACCGTTACGCTCAGTGCACTGCATGGAGATAACCCCGTGACCACCACGACTGGTAAGTCGGAACTCATCAACGGCAGTTCGCTTGCCATAACCTTTGGCACTGGCAGTCAGAATCTGAGTATCCTCCTCCGGAATAATCAAGGAGATAATCCGCTGACCTTCAGGCAACTTCATGCCACGGACACCACGGGCTGTCCGGCTCACGGCACGAACATCGGTCTCCTCAAAGCGAACCGCCTTACCACCATTAGACAGCAGCATCACCTGCTTTTCTCCTGTGGTAATTTCAGCCCCCACCAGTGTATCACCTTCATCCAGACCCAGTGCGATCAGGCCGGAGGAACGTGGGCGGGCAAACTGCTCCAGAGGTGTCTTCTTAACCGTACCATTGAGCGTCGCCATAAAGACGAAATGACCTTCGGTAAACTCTTCCACCGGCAACATGGCGGTGATCTTCTCATTCTGTTCCAGCGGCAGAATATTGACGATCGGTCGACCACGGGAGGTTCTGCCAGCCTGGGGGATCTGATAGACCTTCAACCAGTAGACCTTACCCTTGCTGGAGAAGCAGAGGATCTGGGTATGGGTGTTAGCCACCAGCATGTGCTCGACGTAGTCCTCTTCCTTAACGGAAGCCGCTGACTTACCACGACCACCACGACGCTGTGCCTGATAGGTATCCAGAGGCGTTGTCTTGGCATAGCCACCGTGGGACAGGGTAACCACCATATCCTCTTCATCAATCAGATCTTCTACCGTCAAGTCACGACGGGAGCTGGTGATCTCGGTACGGCGCTCATCGCCAAAATCATCCCGAACCTGCTCAAGCTCTTCCCGAATCACAGATCGCAGCTTCATTGGGTCACAGAGGATCAGAATCAGTTCGGCAATTTTCTCCAGCAACTCACGGTATTCAGACAGAAGCTTTTCATGCTCAAGACCGGTCAGTCGGTGCAGCCGCATTTCCAGAATGGCCTGAGCCTGGACTGGCGACAGGTAATATAGTCCATCCCTGAGACCGTAAGCCTCAGGCAGATCATCCGGACGACAGGCGTCAGCACCGGCACGCTCGGCCATTTCCATCATATGGCCGGGATTCCAACCTTTAGCGATCAGCTTTTCTTTAGCCTCCGCCGGTGTTGGCGAGTCCTTGATCAGCTGAATAACCGGATCGATATTGGACAGGGCAACCGCCAGACCTTCCAGAATATGGCCACGCTCGCGTGCCTTCCTCAGCTCATAAACGGTCCGGCGAGTAACCACCTCACGGCGGTGGCGGATAAAGGCTTCCAGGAATTCTTTCAGGTTGAGCAGCCTGGGCTGACCATCAACCAAGGCGACCAGGTTGATACCAAAGACGGACTCAAGCTGAGTCTGGGCATAAAGGTTATTGAGTACCACCTCGGCATTTTCACCGCGGCGAAGCTCAATAACCACACGCAGACCGTCTTTGTCAGACTCATCGCGCAGCTCGGAAATACCCTCAATCTTGCGGTCTTTTACCAGCTCGGCAATCTTCTCAATCAGGCGTGCCTTATTCAACTGATAAGGGATTTCGGTAACGATAATGGTGCTTTTGTTTTTCTTTTCATCGTGCTCGATATCGGCCCTGGCACGAATGTAGATTCGACCACGACCGGAGCGATAGGCCTGAAGGATACCGGCCCGACCGTTGATAATCGCCGCGGTAGGGAAGTCAGGACCCGGGATGTACTCCATCAGGTCATCAACCGTCAGCGCTTCATCATCCAGAAGCGCCAGACAGCCATTCACCACCTCGGTCATATTGTGAGGCGGGATATTGGTGGCCATGCCCACCGCGATACCGGCCGAGCCATTCACCAGCAGGTTAGGGACACGGGTGGGTAAAACGGCAGGAATCTGCTCTGTGCCATCGTAGTTAGGCACATAGTCTACGGTTTCCTTGTCGAGATCCGCCAGCAGCTGATGGGCGATCTTGTCCATCCGGATTTCCGTATAACGCATCGCTGCGGCGGAGTCACCGTCAATGGAACCGAAGTTGCCCTGGCCATCAACCAGCATGTAACGCAGGGAGAAAGGCTGCGCCATGCGAACAATGGTGTCATAGACCGCAGAGTCACCATGAGGATGGTATTTACCAATCACATCCCCGACCACACGGGCAGATTTTTTGTAAGGCTTGTTCCAGTCGTTGCCCAGTTCGCTCATGGCGAACAGTACGCGCCGGTGCACGGGCTTCAGCCCGTCACGTACATCAGGCAGGGCGCGACCAACGATGACACTCATGGCGTAGTCCAGATAGGACTGCTTGAGTTCATCTTCAATATTTACCGGGAGAATCTCTTTGGCAATTTCAGTCATGGAAACCCAGTCGTCCTTTTGCTTACGGCCAACAGATAGCGGTCAGCATCCATTCCAGTTCTGTGGACCAGGATACCGATAATAAAGTCTTATCCAAACAGAAAAAATGCTCTTTCCCAGAGCATGTCAATGGAATGATCGCCTAAGGTAATTGATTTTCAAAACCACGATGTTACCACAATTCATGCCTTATCCGCGAGATACATCAACCACTTTGGGAGCATGTTTTTTGCCTGTCCATCAATGGCACAGAGTACTAACAGCTTTCAGGAAATTGTCAAAAATGTGTCAGCAGAGTGAATCTGTTTTTTTTCCTGAACCAGTCTAGATTTGAAGTAAGCACTGACGCTTAACACTTAAACTCAACAAAGGATTGTTACCATGCAAATTGGACGTGAATTCCTCTTAAAAAATAATGTTGACCCGGCCATATTGGACCAAGTTCTTGAAAATCCCTATTTAGACCCCGCATCAGCCCTTGGGTCAGCCCCTGGGAATGTTGAACTTAAGGCGAAATTTTTTGGGGGAGAGCGGTCTGTCAAAATGCTCGGGAACTATGTCAAATATTTAGCTGATTGCATCAACAAAGGAGAGAAAATAGACCGCAATCTTGCTGCAAGACTTGCCGAGCTTGCTGAGAAGAATGCTGAAGAGGCGAAAAACAAAACAAAACCTGCTGAAACAGCGCCTGCTGAAAAAAATGAGCCTGCCGTTGTAGCAACCAAACCAGGAAAACTGGACCCCAGCCGTCTCAAACCCTTCGAAAATTAACAGCGTTGACTATTGACAGACAAACGCCTCAATAACGAAACTTCAAAAAGGCTGTACTTGAAGGTTCAGCCTTACCTCTTCCTGATCACATTAACCTCAACACTAAAGTTCAATTTTTCACTCCCGGGCAACTCCAGAACTCAACATTGTGGTCGGCTGCAGGATTAACGGTATAATCCGCACATATGGCAGCCCTGACTGCCTCAATCACACTGCTTTGACGGATCAGAACCAATGCCCAACATGCGCTCAGCCCAAAATGTGGACCTCGGAGAAATCGCCAAGTTTGAAGAACTGGCCAGCCGCTGGTGGGACCCGGACAGTGAGTTCAGACCGCTTCATGAGATCAACCCCCTGCGCCTAAATTATATTGATGAACGTGTTGGACTGGCCGGAAAACAAGTGGTTGATATTGGCTGCGGTGGCGGCATCCTGAGTGAGTCCATGGCCCAACGGGGTGCCCATGTCACCGGCATTGATATGGGCGAAGCCCCCCTGTCTGTTGCCCGCCTGCACAGTATGGAAAGTGGCGTTGAAGTGAACTATCGCCGAATTACCGCTGAAGAGCTGGCCGAAGAGATGCCCGGCCAGTTCGATGTGGTGACCTGCCTGGAAATGCTGGAGCACGTTCCCGATCCAGCTTCCGTCATCAAAGCCTGCAGCAAACTCCTGAAACCCGGTGGACAGATCTTTTTTGCCACCATCAACCGCAATCCCAAATCATTCCTCTTTGCCATCGTCGGTGCGGAATACATACTCAAACTGCTGCCAAAAGGCACTCATGAGCACAAGAAATTTATCAAGCCCAGCGAGTTAAGCCGGGACATGAGAAAAGCCGGTCTCACTATTCATGACATGACCGGGATGACCTACAATCCTTTGACTAAAGTGTACCGACTTAACCCGAAGGATGTAGACGTCAATTACCTGATTTATGGCTCAAAGCCAGTATCATAGCCAACACCCTCTGATTGATGACACAGTTTCTGGCAGAATCGTATTGAAGCAACCAAAACCACTGCCTTTAGGGAAACAACCAAGAGTAACGATGATGAAAGCCATTGAAGGCGTTTTTTTTGATCTGGACGGTACCTTGCTGGACACTGCAGAAGACTTTGTGATTACCGTGAATCAAATGCTGGCGGATCACCGGCACCCGACGATGGATGGCCATTTGATTCGGCAGAATGTTTCTGCAGGCTCCCGGGCGCTGATGAAGCTTGCCTTCAATCTCGGGCCCGGCGATGAGCTGGAACAGAAAAGGGCTTTGTTTCTGCAATACTATGATCGGCATATCCAGGATCATAATCGTTCAACCTTCGCCCGGCCCTACCCTGGCATAGGATCACTGATCGAGGAACTTGAGCGTCGGGATATTGCCTGGGGTATTGTCACCAATAAACCCAGATCCTATGCCCTCTCATTGATCCGGCAAATTGGCCTGCTTGAGCGAAGTCATGCCATTGTCTGCCCGGAGGATGTCAAAAAGCCGAAACCAGACCCGGAAGCCCTCTTTCTTGCCTGTCGGCAGTCCGGTAGTTCACCACAGTTCAGCGTCTATATTGGCGACCATCTTCGTGATATCGAAGCTGGAAAACAAGCGGGCATGATCACCGTTGCCGCGCATTATGGCTACATTGCCCAAGGGGACAACCCTGCGCAGTGGGGTGCAGACCTGAATATCGACAATGTCCAGCAGCTGCACCGCTGGTTCGAACAGCATAACTGGCAAATCATTAAAGACAGGTCTCATGCCTGAAAGGCTTTATGAGAATAGCGCAGCAAACTAAAAACCAGGGAGTAGCATCATGTTTACCTACCAGGCTCCGAAAGACCTGCTAAAGGACAAAGTCATACTGGTAACCGGAGCCGGCAGTGGCATTGGCCGGGTCGCCGCCCTCACCTATGCCCGCCACGGTGCCACCGTCATTCTGCTGGGCAGAAACACTGAAAAACTGGAAGCGGTGTATGATGAAATCGAACTCAATCAGTGGCCACAGCCAGCCATCTATCCACTAAACCTGGAAAGCGCGGGTGATATCGATTTCAGTAATCTTGCAGAAACCATTGAGAACGAATTCGGACGCCTTGACGGTCTGTTACACAACGCCAGCCTTCTTGGCGAGCTGAAACCCATCAGCCAGTTTCCCACAGAAACCTGGCTGCGAATCATGCAGGTTAATCTGAATTCAGCCTTTATGATGACCCGGGAACTGCTGCCCCTGCTACGTCTGTCAGAAAAGGCGTCGATAATTTTTACCTCGTCCGGAGTTGGTCACCAGGGACGGGCTCACTGGGGAGCCTATAGCGTGTCAAAATTTGCCACTGAGGGTCTGATGCAAATCGTGGCGGATGAGGAGGACGGCATCAGCCCTGTTCGTGCCAACAGCATCAACCCCGGTGGCACCCGTACCGCAATGAGAGCGGCTGCCTTTCCGGGAGAAGACCCGGAAACGCTACCAACACCAGAAGACATTATGCCGGTTTACCTTTACCTGATGGGGGACGATAGCCAAGGCATTAATGGCCTGGCATTTCATGCCCAGCAGTAACAATGCATCCAACGGCCCTGGCTGAAAGCCAGGGCGTCAAACAATTGTTTCGACGACTTTGTCAATAAAAAAGAACTTATTCATCAATAAACTCAGAGCAAACGCTTCCATAGACTTTATTTCTTTTCGTCTATTCTGATGCGGTCATTCTTATCTCAAATAGAATTATCACAATCAGAATTATGAAAATTCGACGTTTTATAGAGAAGCAAGCCGACAAAAAGGTGTTGGCCGCTCTTTTACTTTTATCATTAATCAGCTTACAGCCCCTCTTTGCTGATAGCTTTGATCAGAAAGCTTTAAACAATGAAGTTATCATTGCCGCAAACTGGCAACAGCACTCAGGAGAATACTGCGCTTACTTTTACCAGAGTTTTAACAGCGCAACTGATCAACTGGAGGCTATTTTGACAAGAACACCTGAAGGTAAAAAGCCTGCAATAATCACCGATATTGATGATACGCTAATACCAGGCACTGGTTATTTTACCAGTATGGTTGACACCAATGAATCCCGAAATATTGAGCGATCCAGGTTCTGGTGGAATCATCAAGAGGCGAAAGCCCTGCCAGGGTCCGTTGACTTCCTGCAAAAGGCCAATAGTCTGGGCATAGAAATATTCTATATCAGCGGCCGTTTCAATGATGTTAAAACCATTACTATTAATAAACTTAAGCAATTGGGTTATCCAGTTAACAGTGAAAGTCATGTGATTCTACAAGCAGAAAAAAACATTACCCTCAGCAAAGAGGACAGACGCCAGCAAATCATAAAAATGGGCTACCACCCCATCATGCTATTTGGTGACCAGCTGGACGATCTTGGTGAGGTAGTTAAAGGCCTTTATCCTGAAAAGAAAAAGTGGGTAAGTCAGCATCAGGATAAACTTGGCAGCCAGTGGTTTATTCTGCCAAACACCGTTTATGGATTCTGGGAAGAAGCCATCAGCAAAGACTACCGAACACTGAACCCTGAAGAAAAACACAGGGTTCGCATCCAGCAAGTTAACGACACAGAGTTACCAATAGCTATTCCCGAAGGCTACCGGCAGCATATTATAATGGCCGATCTCTGGGTAAGAAAATCAGCAGATTTCAATGCCACCGCCCTTCAGACCTACAACTTTGCCAGCAAGGCACTTGAAGCCCCTGAAAACCGCTATGCCACTGACCGGGCAATTATTGTTGATATTGATGGCACGCTAATAGACTACCCTCCGAACCACTTAATTCCACCTCTTTGTAAAACATTTCCTGAACCTGAAGAGAAGATGAGGAACTATGAAAAACAGCTTCAATCTACCTCTATTCCCGGAGCCAGAGAGTTTTTAAACAAAGCGGCCGCACTGGGTTATGAAATCTTTTATTTGACGGCCCGGGAACACTCTTCCGGCCGCCCGGGCCATAAAGGGGATGTAGAAAACTTCACCTTAAAACAACTTGTTTCCAATGGATTCCCCAAAGTTACACCGACTAACCTGCTGAACCGCTCCAAATATTGTCCAGTCAATAAAAAAAGCTGTGATAAAGAACACCAGCGAAAAGCCATTATGTCCGGAAGGATCAATGGAAAAAAATACGATGTCAGACTGTTTGTCGGTGATCTTCTGGATGACTTTGATTTAAAAGAAAAAGGGTTATCACCATTTGACCGGGCTTCAGTTGAAAAAACCAAAAACTTATACGGAAGAAGATATTTTATTATTCCCAATCCGGTCAACAAAACCTGGATGAGGCACTACTATTCACAGGTTGCAGGAAAAGATATTTGTCGGTTGAGTGATCAGGAACGTTCTGACATTCGCAAAAGCTTAATAGAAGATTGGCCTGAAAAAGATCTATACGTCAACAGGCCCCGGCATCTCGTTACCGATTGATTAAACTGCCGTTTTCCATTCGGAAGACCTGATCCATCTTTTCCAGGGCAGTTCTCTTATGGGTGATCATAATGATGGTACTGTCTTTGAATTGACGCAAAACAGTATCCATCAATGCCTGTTCGCTGCGGACATCCAGCCCCTCACCCGGCTCATCCATCACCAGTATGGGGGCCGGTTTCAGCAAAGCCCGGGCAATGGCCAGACGACGCTGCTCTCCGCCGGATAAGGCAATGCCGCCCTGCCCCAGCCAAATATCCAGCAAATCACCATCGTTTTCCCTGGCAGCAGCAAGCCCATTCAGACCTGAAACTTTAACGACTGCTAAAAGCTCCTCATCACTTGCCGCTGGTGCAGCCAACAGCAGATTCTCCCTGAGCGTAGTACTGAACACATGCGTTTTCTGAGGAACAAACGTGATGCCCCGGTAAAGTGCCTGTTCTGACAATCCCTGAATCAGCTGCCCATCCAGCGTAATCCTGCCTCCAGCTGGGTCCAACCCACGGTTCAATAACTTGATCAGCGTTGATTTACCGCATCCGGTTTTGCCGAGCAGAGCAACATGGCTGCCTGCAGGAATGTGAAGTGATAGCTTATTAATGACTGGCTGGTTATTGGCATAGCTGTCATTGGCATAGCTACAGGAGACCTCCGTAAACTGAATCTCACCTTTTAATACTTCTCCAGTCGCCTGCTCCGGGAATACAACCACCGGTGAATTAACCACCTGGCGCAAACGACTGGCCGCTTGTCGTGTATGACTGAGAAACTGAAAGGCAACCGGTAGCGGCATTAGCGCTTCAAAACTGGCCAGCATCCCAAACACCATCATAACCATGACCGGCCCACTGAACAGGGCTGCACTCATCTCACCGCTGGCAATATACAACACCAGTAATGCCGCAGCACCGGAGCCGGAAACAAACAAGGCTGAGCCGAACCCTTCCATCACTGCCATTCGGGACTGGTCGGCAACCAGTTTCTGTTCCGATTCAGCCATCATGGCACGACTATTGGCATCACTGCCGTAGATCTGCTGTTCAGCCATACCCTGCAGATAATCCAGCACCTCCTGGCGCAAACGCGCCTGCCTGACACCCATTGATTCCCCGGTCCTGCGACCCAGGACATAAAACAGCAGGGGCATGGAGATAATCCAGAGCATCATCACCAGCAACACCGCCATTGCCACCGCAGTACTGAAACAAGCGATAAACAGTGAAAACAACAGAGCAACAGTAACAGCAGACAGTAATGGGCTGACCATCCTCAAATAGAGCTGATCCAGAGCATCAATATCAGCCACCAGCCGATCAAGCAGCTCACCTTTACGGTACTGTCCGAGCTGCACTTGGGAGAGTGGAATCAGTTTACTGAAAAACCAGCTGCGCAGGCCCGACAACAGCCGGAAAGTGGCATCATGGCTTACCAGACGTTCTGCATAGCGGGCAGCGGTACGGGCAATGGAAAAGCCCCGAACGCCCGCCCCCGGGGTAAAGAAGTTAAAGGTCTGGGCCGTGGTAAAGGTCAATCCGGCGATGGCCGTGGCAGTAATAAACCAGCCGGACAGTGAGAGCAGACTGAGACTCGCCAGCAGGGTAACAATCGCCAGCAACACACCTAATGACAGCATCCCCAGATGCTGACGGTACAATTTCAGGAAAGGCCACAGGTCATTCATCATCCAGACTCCTCTGACCAGAATGCATACTGATGAACTGCTGAAACAGAGAACTTTCCCTGGCCAGCGTTGCTGGAGAACCGTCAGCCACCAACCTCCCTTTTTCCAGCATCAGTATCTGATCCATGGCCTTGAGCTGGCTGATTCGATGGGTGATGGTGATAACAGTGCAATCATCAGGTATGGCATCCAGGGCATCCAGCACCAGGCTCTCACTGGCAGAATCCAGGCTGGCTGTCGGTTCATCCAGAATTAATAACCGTACAGGCAGCACCAGGGCCCTTGCCAGGGCAATCCGCTGGGCCTGACCAACCGACAGGTTACCGCCCTGCTCTTTAAGTGCACTGTCCAGGCCATCCGGCAGGTTAGCCAGAATATCCATACCCTGGGCCATGGCCAGCGCGTCGAGGCACTGCTCACGGGAAACTGTGCGTCCAAAGGAAATGTTGTCATAAACTGAGCCGTGGATAATCAATGGCTGCTGACCCAACCAGGCAATCGCTTTACGCCAGCTTTCCAGCCGGGTATCCGCCAGCGATTGCCCACCTATCTTGATTTCACCCTGATAGTTCCAGAAACCCATCAGCGTATTGATCAGCGTTGTTTTACCGGCACCGCTGCTGCCAATAATACCAACCCGGGTTCCGGGTTCGATCTTAAACGACAGACGATCCAGTAAAAGCTGATGTTTATTTTCTACATCTGCCGGCAATGAGCTAACTGCGGATTTTATGGTTGCCGAAACGGATAGTTCTTTTGCCTCCAGGGTCAGGGGCATTGCTTCTGGCAAAGACACCCCCCCATGGTGTACCTCCGATTCTTTCCGGGATAGTACATCCAGAATCTCTTCCGTCGCACCAACTGCTTTGGCCCTGGCATGATAATAGGTTCCCAGCTCCCGCAGCGGCTGATAATACTCAGGTGCCAGCAGCAACAGAAACAACCCGGTATACAGCGTCACTTCACCACCAAAGGTAATGTGGCCCAGAAAACTCATCCCCAGAAATACTGCTACCAGCGCAATGGACACCGAAGCAAAAAACTCCAGCACTGTTGATGACAGAAAAGCCAGACGGAGTACCTGCATGGTTTTTATCCGAAAGTCTTCACTGGCATCGGCCAACTGTGTTTGTGCAAAGCTTGTTCGCTGAAAGAGTTTCAGCGTTTCCAACCCTTGTAGCCGATCAAGAAAGAAGCCCCCCAAACGTGAGAGTGCCTGAAAGTTTTGCCGGTTAGCCTGTGCGGCTTTCATTCCTACCAGAATCATAAAAACAGGAATCAGTGGCGCCGTTACCAGGAAAATAATGCCGACCACCCAACTCCGGGGGAAAGCAACCACCAGCATAATGGCCGGTATCATCACCGCCAAAGCCATCTGAGGCAGGTATTTGGCAATAAACTCCTGAAGCTCTTCCACCTGTTCAACAACAATAGCCGACCAGCTACCGGCAGGCCGCTCAGCAATCACCAGAGGACCAAGGCGGCACAGCTTATCCAGCAGTAGTTTACGCACTTCTACCCGAACACAGGCTCCTGCCCGAAAACCACAAAACTCACGCCCCCAGGTACAGGCTCCACGAGCAACAACCAACACCAGAACCCGGAAAAAATCTTCCGTCAGCATCTCCCGGGTTGCCCCCTCCATCACCAGCTGATGGATCATTCCTGCCATGATCGAAGCCTGCATAATCAGCAAGACACCATTGAGCAAACCAAGGCCCATGGAGGTCAGTAGCCATTGCCGGGCCGCCCCTATCTGCCTTAACAACCAGCGATAGGCCTGCTTTTGTGTACTTTGACTCATCTTTTCAATGTATTTCCCGGACTACTGACCACGTGCAGTGCATTGTACATAACTCGATCGGTACTCACCACGAGCATACAGACTGGTTTTCAAGTACTTCCGCCCCCTATAATTACCGGTCAAATTAACTATTTGGTTTATACCTGTCCAAAATGACAGCCTCTTCAGTCATTCAACCATTGGTCACCATGCTTCAAAATATTCGCATCATCCTTATCAATACCTTCCACCCCGGCAACATAGGCTCCGCTGCCCGGGCCATGAAAACCATGGGCCTGAGTGACCTCTGCCTGGTGACACCGCAACGATTTCCCGCAGCGGAAGCGGACTCAATGGCAGCCGGAGCCCTGGATGTGCTTGAGCAGGCCCGGGTATTTGACTCTCTGGATGAAGCCATTGCCGATTGCTCTCTGGTCATTGGCACCAGTGCCAGAACACGCACCCATTCTTTTTCACGCCCAATGCTGGGGGCTGAAGCGTGCGCTGAGAAACTGCTCTGTGACTCCCGTCAATCTCCCGTTGCCCTGGTATTTGGTCAGGAAACCATGGGCCTTACCAACAGCGAACTGGAAAAATGCCACTTCCATACCAGTATTGATGCAAATCCGGAGTATCCGGTACTTAATGTTGCCTCAGCCATTCAGATTCTCTGTTATGAAATCTTCAAGGCGTCGCTGAATAAAGAGAACCACTGGCAGGGTGAGAAACCGGAACAGAAATACCCTCTTAATCAGGAGCTGGAAAAGTTCTACGAGCACTTGGAAACCACACTGACCGACATCGATTTTATTATTCAACAGCACCCGGGACTGGTCATGACCAGGCTTCGTCGCTTTTTCAACCGCGCCCGCCCCGAAGCCAAAGAGCTGAATATGTTGCGTGGCATTCTGGGAGCCGCCCAGAAAGCATCCGGAAAAAACCGTAATAATGACTGAATGTGCTGCGCATACCGTTGAGGAACTCAACCCAATTGCCTTTCCCCTGGTTAACCGCTTTTTTAAAAAGAACGGGCACAAATATTCATGGCCGATTTATTTTCGGCCACCCTCAGCTATGAAAATATATT
>NZ_JAHHPM010000564.1 GCF_024606345.1 Endozoicomonas sp. YOMI1 | reverse complement strand
AGAGCGGCAAAGGACAAGCGAGAGCGGGAGCACGTTTATGAAATATCCGGGCTAGGGATAATCATAGCCAAAATGTAGATAGGCGCTCTTAGTTAATACCCGACCTCTTGGTGTTCTCATTATATAACCCTGTTGAATCAGGTAGGGCTCAAGTACATCTTCAATGGTGTCCCTCTCTTCACTGATGGCTGCGGCAAGGCTGTCAACGCCCACTGGCCCGCCATCAAACTTTTCAATCATAGCCAGCAACAGTCTACGGTCCATATGATCAAAACCACTGGCATCCACATCCAGCATATTCAGTGCAGCGTCTGCAAGTTCACGGGTTACCGAGCCATCACCTTTCACTTCCGCATAATCCCTGACTCTTCTCAGCAGCCGGTTGGCTATACGGGGTGTGCCTCTTGAACGGCGGGCAACTTCATTGGCCGCCTCGATATTCATCTGCACTGCGAGAATACCGGCAGAGCGGAGCACAATTGAACTAAGGTCCGCCACATTGTAAAACTCAAGCCGCTGAACAATACCAAACCGATCCCTTAAGGGTGAAGTCAACAACCCTGCACGGGTGGTCGCGCCTACCAGGGTAAAGGGTGGAAGGTCCAGTTTGATCGAACGTGCCGCAGGACCTTCACCAATCATAATATCCAACTGATAATCTTCCATGGCCGGATAAAGCACTTCTTCAACGGCTGGGCTGAGACGATGGATTTCATCAATAAACAGGATGTCATTAGCCTCCAGGTTAGTGAGGAGGGCGGCAAGGTCTCCGGTTTTTTCAATCACTGGACCGGAAGTCGAACGGATATTACTGCCCATTTCATTGGCAACAATATGGGAAAGCGTTGTCTTACCCAGCCCGGGTGGACCAAATATCAACGTGTGATCCAAAGCATCCCCACGCTTTCGGGCCGCCTGGATAAATATCTCCATCTGCTCCCTGACTTTTGGCTGCCCTGTATACTCACTCAACCTGACGGGTCGAATGGCCCGATCCTGGGCCTCTTCATTGGTGCGCTCACTGGCCGATATTAAGCGATCCGCTTCAATCATAATTTTTTCCAGGAATGATTTTAAATCATACTTCTTAAAGCCTGTCTGATGAGTTCTTCACTGGACAGACCTTCTACTTTAATTCGACCAATAACCTTACTGGCTTCCTGAGGTTTATAGCCCAGTGCAACCAGGGCACTGACAGCTTCCTGTTCAGTATCAGTCGCCTGTTTTTCCGTGGCCTGCCCCAATGGCTTTCCAGCCAAGCCATCAAACTGCGCAGCTGAGCTATCCCATTTAGTCAGTTTATCTTTTAACTCCACGATAAGACGTTCCGCTGTTTTCTTGCCAACCCCGGGTAATTTCACCAGGGTGGAACTGTCACCATCATGGACACAACGTACAAATACAGACGCTTCTATTCCGGAAAGCAGTGTTAAGCCCAGTTTCGGGCCAACCCCATTCACTTTAATCAGGGTACGGAAAAGCTCTCTTTCCCGGGAGTCACTGAAGCCATAGAGCAACTGCGCATCTTCTCTAACGACAAAATGCGTATAAAGCGTTGCCTCAACACCTACCTCTGGCAGACGGTAAAACACCGACATCGGCGCTTCAACTTCATAGCCCACCCCCCCGGCCTCAATCAGCAGGTATGGGGCTTTTTTTTCCAGTAAAATACCACGAAGTCTGCCTATCATATTCAGTATCTCTTCTAACTACTTAATAACCGACGATTTCTTCTACCCGTTGCACCGGCCATTCGCACCAGACTTGCCCGGGTGTGGGAGTGACACAATGCCACTGCTAACGCATCGGCGGCATCTGCCTGAGGTGTTTTATCCAACTTCAGAATTGAAGTAATCATGTGCTGTACCTGGGACTTTTCCGCAGAGCCCTTGCCCACCACAGCCTGTTTCACCTGTCGTGCCGAGTACTCTGAAACTTCAAGACCATGATTTACCGCTGCAACAATCGCCGCTCCACGGGCCTGACCGAGCTTCAGGGCAGAGTCGGCATTGCGTGCCATAAACACCTGCTCAATACCGACAGATTGGGGACTGTACATTTCAATAACCGTATTGATACCCTGAAAAATCCGGGCAAGTCTTTCTGGTAGTGGCCCATCCTGAATTCGGATACAGCCAGATGCTACGTATTTACATTGGCTGCCGATTTCCTCAATGATTCCATACCCGGTAATCCTGGACCCGGGATCAATCCCCAACAATATGGCCATTCCATTTCTGTTCCAAACGTGTCGTTAAAAAGAATACTGTATATACATACACGTTTCCAGCATTACAATTTTGAAACACGGCATGACCAAAATGGGCTACGAAACTAATCAGGCGATCAATCGGCTTGTCCTCAAAGAACTCAGGGATCATGTAGAGGGTCTGCCCTAGGAGGCTGTCCGAGAATAGCGCCCGTCCAGGCGACCCCGTAGCGAGGATGGCAGAAAATTGAGG
>NZ_JAHHPM010000563.1 GCF_024606345.1 Endozoicomonas sp. YOMI1 | reverse complement strand
CAGAAATTTTTATCCTCAATTTCTCGCAATCCTCGCTACGGGGTCGCCTAGACGGACGCTATTCTCGGACAGCCTCCTAGAAACACGGGCAGTGAGTTAAACGCCCGGCCTCCAGCCATTAGTAATCGGATAGCGGCGATCCCGGCCAAACCCTCTTGGCGTAATTCTGACCCCAATAGCTGACTGACGACGTTTGTATTCATTGATATCCACCAGCCTCAGAACGCGGTAGACCGTATCCCGGTCAAACCCTTCTTTCACAATGGACTCGGCACTTTGATCCTGTTCAATATAGAGTTCAAGAATGCGATCCAGTTGATCATAAGGCGGCAGGCTGTCTTCATCCACCTGATCCGGAGCAAGTTCAGCAGAGGGCGGACGGTCTATCACCCTCTGAGGGATCACATAGCCCCGGGTATTGCGATACTCGGACAGTGTAAACACCAGTGTTTTCGGTACATCTTTCAGAACATCAAAACCGCCGGCCATATCGCCGTAGAGCGTGGCGTAACCGACCGCCATTTCACTTTTATTCCCCGTAGTAAGCACCAGGTAACCCTTCTTATTGGAGATCGCCATCAGCATGACACCCCGGCACCGGGACTGCAGGTTTTCTTCGGTGGTATCCCGACCATATCCGGCAAACTCGGTATTCAGAGTGTTCATAAAGGCATCAAACATCGGTTCAATCGGTAGCACCTTATAGGCAACACCCAGAATTTCCGCCTCTTCTGCCGCATCCTCAAGGCTCATATCGGAGGTGTAACGATAGGGCATCATGACCGCCTGAACCCGATCTTTACCCAAGGCATCGGTAGCCACTGCCAGAGTCAGGGCAGAATCAATGCCTCCGGACGAACCCAGAACGATACCCTTGAAACCATTCTTATTGACATAGTCCCTGACACCAGTCACCAGGGCATCATAAACCCTTGAGCAAACTCCGGGGATTTCAGCAACCTCTCCCTGGTCAAACGTCATAGAGCCTTTATCAAAGGCAACGCAGAACAGCTCGTCCGTAAACCAGGTTGCCCCAAAAGCCACTTCACCATCACCATTCATGGCAAAGGAGCCCCCGTCAAACACCAGCTCATCCTGACCTCCCACCAGGTTGGTATAAAGGACAGCAAGGCCCGACTCCAGACAGCGCTCTCTGACCACCTGCTGACGCAGAGACTGCTTGTTCATATGAAAGGGCGATGCATTGAGACTGATAATCAGGTCTGCTCCGGCTTCTTTAGCCCGGCGAACCGGCCCCTGGTACCAGAGATCTTCGCAAATCAACAGGGCAATATTTACACCTTTGCAGGCATAAATAACCGTATTCTGACCTTTCATAAAATAGCGCTTTTCATCAAAAACCTGATAATTGGGCAGATGCTGTTTCCCGTAGCGGGCGATAATCTCACCATCACGCAGCACCAGCGCCTGGTTTTCCAAACCATGTGGCCCCATCAGAGGGACACCGATAATCAAGTCAATACCCTTAACCACTCTGAGTCGGTTCAGCGCCTGTTCTACCCGCACAATCAGACTGGGCCGCAGCAGCAAGTCTTCTGGCGGATAACCACAGAGGGTCAGCTCCGGAAAGGCAACAACATCCGCACCCAGCTGATCCCGGGCCTGCTGGGCAGCCTCAATGACACGGGACGTGTTCCCGTCAATGTCGCCCACCACCAGATTCAGCTGGGCCATGACCATATTGAGCTTTGCTGACATGGAAATACCTGTCTATCCCTTTTTTAAACACATCTATCAGGGGCGGTATTGTCTTGTAAGTAATAGTGTCTGTAAATTGAAATACCCAATGCAGGTGATAAACCCATAAATCAAGGCCCGGAGAAACAGCCTCGAAATCATGGGAGGGGGGAACAGGCATGAAAGATGCCGGATGGCAGATTTAAAGAAAAGGCGGAATTGGTTACCCATCCGCCCCGAAATCAAAATCCATGCGCTCTGAAGGAGGTTGCATATAGCTGCCCTGAATAAAATCAGCGCCAAATTGCCAGACAGGGGTCATTTCTTCCGCTGTTTCAATCCCGGGCACAATCACTTTCCGCCCACTTTGACTGAGATCCTGGATCATTTTCTGTAACTCTTGGGCATTACCACCACTGCTGAGTTCTTCTGTGAAGGAGTGGTCAAGCTTTACCAGGTCAATATCAAGATGAGCAATCCCTTCCAGTGGGTTGAGGCTGCAGCCAAATTCGCTGATCACTGTCTGGCATCCCATCGCTTTCAGAGAACTGAGAAAATCAGGTATTTCTTCTGAGTAGCGGGCCAGATTCTGTTCACTCAATTCAATCGCAACGGCACCCGCAGGAATTCCTGCCGTTTTCAGAGCAACCTTCATCCATGGAACAAACGTATTATCCGTTGCAGAAAAACCACCGACATGCATCAACAACCGGGTATCATGCCCCTCTTTCCTCTTGGCCATCAATGCTTTACTGGCTTCAATCAGTTGCCACCGGTCCAGCTTATTCCACAAACTGTTTTTTTCCAGCTTTGGCCTGAATTCCGAAGCCTCATGTTCCTTTCCCTCCGTGTCGGTCATGACAAAAGAGACTTCATAATACTCAGCGGGGGATCCTGCAAGGGAGATAACGGGTTGATAACTCAGTCTGATTTTTTTGCTCTTTACCGCTTGGCTAACCATGCCAGCCAGCTGTTTTTCAGCGGAATGAACCGAGCTGACTTTACGCTTCCGATAAAAGCACAGTTGGTTTCCACCTTTCTTTTGCGCCAACACGGTGGCTTGACGACTCTGAACAGTCAATGCAGCAGCATCGCTGGCAGTATTATTGAGAATAACCGCTCCTATTGAGAGCCTGACCGGCAACGTTTGTTGATCAATGACAATATCCTCACCGGTCACAGCTGCCAGCAAACTTTCCATCAGCGCTGTGATGTCCTGTTCTTCCCCTTCCCGAAGCAGAGCGGCAAAATTCGCGCCCCCCATACTGGACACATGATGCATGGTGTCAAGATGAGAGGTTATCTTTTTCGCAACCGTTTTAAACAGTCTCTGGCTAACCTCTTTCCCATGCTGTTCAAGAGTGGCTTTCAGAGTTTCCAGATGGAGATAACATAATGTTGACTTTTCTTTGCCATCTACCGCTCGCTGAATAGCAATATCCAACTTCTGATCGAACAGTTTTCGGTCAAACAGCCCTGTTTCGTTGTCTGGAGCTGACTTTTCCAGCGTTTCACTCACTCCTTCCTGCTCACCTTCTTCCTCACTGAGCTTAATCTGCAGACTGAGGGTGAACTCACCATTAAATGACGTCGGTGAGATCACGACGGAAGCAGGAATTTCTGAGCCATTGTGCGCGACCAAAGGACATTGAATGACAGCCATCGCCTGACCACTTTCTTCAATTCCCAGTAGAAACGCTTCAATATCCAGCTGATCTTTGGTAATGATCAAATCCCTGAAAAATGTTCCATCCAGTGACGTCTCTTCCGGAAGCCCCAGCATGTTAATAAATGCAGAGTTAGCAAACTGGATTCGGCCATGATTAACGTAAACAACCGCATCAACCTGGTCATCAAGCAACAACTGACGCTGCTTTTCTGATTCATGCAAGGCGACACTCATGCGTCGATGGTGTCGCCTGACCTTCAAGTCTTCCAGCTCTTTCAGGGCAACCGTCAACAGGTATTCATCATGCCCCAGGGGGATAACTGCGCGAGCCCCCATTTTAATCAACGACAGTTCATCGGTTTCATCATCCGGGTTTACCAGGACGATCCCGGGCAAATCAACATCTTTCTGATTAATAGCATCAAATATCCGGGAATGATTTAATGGTTCGGGGGGCTCTGCCATCAACAGCAGATCCCAGTGCTGCTGTCCGGACATAGCATCAGTGAGATCATCCAGAGAGTTGATCTGATTTGCCCGAGTAGAATAACCAGACTCACGGAAAACATTCAGCAACGATTCTGCTTCCCTGGTTGATGAGTCAATGATTAAAAAGCGAATTAAGTCTTTGTCGCCCAATGCCATGGTTGTGCTTTCCCTGTTGATCTTAGAAAGCTATCGGCGGTTAACTGCTGAATTGTATAGTGCAAAGGTAACTGTTCAGCACCCCTCATATAAATCTGGATTTTTCTGTTTTTTCTACCATC
>NZ_JAHHPM010000562.1 GCF_024606345.1 Endozoicomonas sp. YOMI1 | reverse complement strand
CACACATCAGGAGAATTATCCTTCAGACTCCATTGGTGTGCTGCGGCACACCGTTACCACGGTCCCAAGGCTGTTGCGAAACCCTGAAGAACGCTCCCCGTGGTCGGTTCCCATGCGAGCCGACTCGTGGCCCCACCGCCGTCCCCCATAAAACTCAGAGATCATGGTAATGGAATTTTTTTAAGGGTTAACAGTCCAAGCTCATATAGCTAAAAGAATTAAATGTGATTAATGGAGGACTTTATGAATATAAACACGACCCGAACGGATGCTTACGGACTTGATAAAAGCAGTCTTGCTGAAATAAAAGGTGATGAAAGTTCTGATTCAGAGCAGAGAGCAGTCAAGAGTTTTTCAAGAAAGCGATGTATCAAAGATAAATTCTCTGCACAGGCAAAGCGAATATCAAATATTGGTTCTATTGTACCATTTTGCTGTCATCCGATGGCTGATCAAACTATTCCCGAGCGAACAGTTTCCCATTGGGCTACTGCTGCTGGTTGTGAGGCCGCAGCAGCCAGAGGCAGAGTCAACGAAACGTATACCGCTGAGGAGGTGGCTGAGTGTTTTCGAAGTACCATTGAAAACCATATACATTCGTTGAGATACGACGAAATCGCATTGGAATATCATGAAGATGACCAAAGAGACGAAATCACAGGGATTTTTGTCGATTTTATTTTATCTCAGGAAGGTCTGGTCCATGACCGGTGTTTTATTGCTGAAAGCAGTCCCGATAAATATGTGGCGGGTAAAACCATCAGCCAGGCGCGGGTTGAAGAGATACAGTCTTACCTGAAGGCTATTTTTACCGAACAGGCAGCAGAGGCAGCAAAATTAAATCGCCCTGTATTACGTTATAGTATGGGGAACATGCTGGTTGATTATCTTAACAAAAAAAAGAACATGCCGGATGTTACCCCACGGTTTAAGTTTGCAAATGACTTTCGCGAATATAAATTTACGTACGAGAAATTGCTGAAGGGTATATTTCCATTTTTTCAAACCCTTCTTGCTGGAAGAGGCTTTTTTTCCGAGTTGAGTGTTGTCTTTAATTTTGCCGTAAAATTCAGGCAGGAATTGATTGACAGTGCCTGTGCACCGTATAGATCCAAAAATATGTTAACCATTAGTCTGCGCAACAACGAAAATAATGTGAGAGAGCATTTTAATCGACAGGTTATGGATGTTGTTTTTTTCGGGCGCTGTGATGGTATTGTCAATGCCATGTTTGATGGCTGCTCTTTTTCCACTGTCAATGAAGCGAAGCCGGCCAAAAAATTAAACCTTAAATTTGGTGAAGAGCTTGAATATGATGTAAAAAATGAATTTTCTGATACACGGGGTCGGCTTGTTAACATTTTTTCATTTCGACTGGAAGATAAAGGGATGATTTATTGCGGCGCTACCCCTTACAAACCAGATGCATGTTATGGTTTTGATAATAGCTTTACCGTAGTCCCTTTTTATGACTCGGAAAAGTGGTTTGAATTAAACTGCACACCTTACCATTCTGATGATCAACGTGCGGAATTATCTTTTCAGGAGGTCATTAACGTTATTGATTCAATGCGCAACGATGGATTGATTGATTATAGCTCCGGGCATAAACACGTCGATGCCTTGAGTGCCACTCAGGGTGATACCGGTGTGCTTCTGGCGATGGAGTCTGAGATCCAGCGAAACCCTTTTTTGCTGAGGGCGTTTGGGAATAATGATCGCATCTTGCAGGAAGATGAATCTAAATGGTATAAAACATTTGCTGATTACAACCCAGACACAAAACTATTTGCCGTGAAGCGGCTAAATATAATCATTGATCGATACAATAAAAAAATAGATAAAAGTGATACTGAAAAGCTAAGCCAGAAAGGGAATACTGACCCGGAAAAAAAAGACAGGCTTAAGCAATTTGCACATTTTTATAGCCAGCTTGTTCATATGACGACCATACAATGGGGGGCTGGTTATATTGGTAATAATATTTCGGAAAAGTATATGGCAATGTCTTTATTGCATATTACCGGAGCAAGCAAAGTCAAAGAATTGTCAACGCTGGAATTTCGATTTTTCCGTTGCCCGAAAACGGTACAGGAAATCAAATTGATTAACCAGTTTTTACACGCCTGGTTTCACTATATTCATCAATGCAGAAAGGAGAATGTCCCTTTGCAGCCTGTGCCTGAAGATATCCAATCCTGTAAAGATTATACGGCAGAGGAAGTTCAGCTTAAAACCAATGAATACCTCAGGAAATTAGGGCTGAATCCGGAGGATTACCGCTGTTTTTGGGGCGAAGTACGGGACATTCCGTCAGTGGCCGTTTGAATACAGAACTGCCAGAAACCATTGAACAGCAAAACATATCCAATGACGAGTCCATGAATGCTTTGCACAAGCATCAATCGAATTTCAGCTCCGACGACTTCTGGCATGCATTAATTATTAGTAACTGTTCAGCACCCCTCATATAAATCTGGATTTTTCTGTTTTTTCTACCATC
>NZ_JAHHPM010000561.1 GCF_024606345.1 Endozoicomonas sp. YOMI1 | reverse complement strand
GCCAGTCTGAAGAAAACGTGTCGCCTGTATGGTCTTTCATTCTGGGACTATCTGAAAGACAGATTAAATGGAGTTGAGCAGTTCCCGAGGCTGGAGAGTTTGGTTGAGAAAGCTTCCCAGGTTCTATCTTGTGGGCTTTGCAGCAGTTTTCGAGAAATTACTGCTGGTGCGTATTGCAAATCAAATCTACAGTATGTTACGTGAAAGTGATTCGTATAAACGACTGTTAGTGCTTACAGATTTCTTAAACACCGTGATTTACTCAGGAGATGAAAATGATTAAACCTTACTCATCAATGCGAAACGAACTAAAAACTGGTGATGTAGTACTCTTTTCAGGTAAGGGGGCATTTAGTGACATCATTAAATATGGGACATTAAGTAAGTGGTCTCATGTTGGAATGATATTGAATATTCCAGAGTATGACTTCCTTACAGTTTGGGAATCAACCACCTTAAATAATATAAAGGATCTTGAGTCTGGCGTTCCACGCAAGGGGGTTCAGTTAGTACCCCTAAGTAATCGAGTGCAAAAGTATAGCGGTGACATTTCTGTCAGGCAGCTCAAGGGATGCGACTTGCCGGAGAATAGTTTGAGAATGCTAATGGAACTTAGAAAGGAGCTACGAGGAAAAGAGTACGAGAAAAGTAAAATAGAGTTGTTTAAATCTGCATATGATGGCCCTTTTGGTCACAATAAAGAAGATTTATCCTCCATTTTCTGTAGTGAGTTAGTTGCCGAAGCCTACCAAAGACTAGGTTTAGTAACAGAAGAGAAACCTTCAAATGAATATACTCCTGCTGACTTCTCTGAGAAACGAATGAAAAAACTTTTAGGAGATTATTATTTGGGAGAAGAAATTGTACTCAAAGATGAATAGTGTACTAAATAGGTACAAATGCCTGTTCAATGGGACGCTTTGCTGATTCACTATTGGTTCATTCA
This sequence comes from Endozoicomonas sp. YOMI1, assembly GCF_024606345.1. Classification (GTDB taxonomy): domain Bacteria; phylum Pseudomonadota; class Gammaproteobacteria; order Pseudomonadales; family Endozoicomonadaceae; genus Endozoicomonas. Next base: position 197 of record NZ_JAHHPM010000561.1, on the reverse strand, counting down.
TCTACAATGATCTGGTTGGTGGCAAAAAGCCCCATAGCCATTGGCCGGACAGCCTCATAGGAGGCTGTCCAAGAATAGTCTGCCCTACTGCGGTGGCAGCAAATTGGTCTAAAAATTCCGTTTTGTTCGGCAATTAGCACCACTATTCACCTCACAAAACGAAATTTTTATCCTCAATTTTCTGCCATCCTCGCTAC
>NZ_JAHHPM010000560.1 GCF_024606345.1 Endozoicomonas sp. YOMI1 | reverse complement strand
TTTCATTTACTTTAATGTGGCCAGAATTTTCTGAGTGCTCTTTCTTATATTGTCTCGATAGTATCTTCTATTTGGCTGTTGCTGAGTACTTTTTATACTCTTTCTGCTTGGTATGAATGAGAATTCTTAAAACGATCATTACTATCATTTTAAAAAATGAATAAATGACGTACTCTCTTTACTTTTTAAAAAGTGGGTGTTCTTTTTTCCCTTGGTCATATTGGGAAAGCTCATGTCTGATCGTTCTAACGGGAGCCTGTTGAGGCGCAGCAGGTTTTACCGTTTGCCCATCCAGAGGACTGCGTCCAGTATTACTTGACGGTTCAGTTGATAACTGATGAGCCTGTTTAAGCAAATGGCGTTTAGAAAACTTGTGCCTGGTTAGATTTTTTTTTAGTGAAAAGCTCATTTCGCACACCTCACATGTATATTGCTTTTCGCCGGTGTGGGTGCGGGTGTGGTTTACCAGGTCAATGCTTTTGATAAACCTTTTGTCGCACTCATCACACTTATAGGGCCTCACGCCGGTATGGATGCGGGTATGTTCTGTCAGGGTAATGAGTTGTTTGAAACTCTTTTCGCATATATTACACTTATATGGCCTATCTCCGGTATGGGTGCGGGCATGATTTATCAGGGTGGAGGAATGTATGAAGCCCTTTTTACACACCTTACACTGATAGGGGTTTTCTCCGTTGTGCATACGGATGTGTTTTTTTAGATTCGAATGTCGACTAAAGCTCTTCTCACATTGATTACATTGAAAAGGCTTCTTGACAGTGCGCAAGACCTTTGTTGAATTTTCTATCTGAACATCCGGTTCATTCATTTTTATTTCTGTGAAAATATCACCATTTCCGGATTTATTACAATTTTTGTGGTGCGAAGATAGTGGACGTTTATTTCTTTCACTATCTTCGGACGTATAGTCAAAATCATCAGTATCAGGAAATAATGGAGGAATTTTCTGCATTTCTAACCAAAGGGGTGAATCAAAAACACCATAATTTTCGATTATTTTATCAATATAGCCAAGACCTTCCAGTTCAACTGTTTGAAGTTTTTTATCATAAAAAGATGAATTTTTTATTCCAATCTCTTTTTCATGACATGTTGTTGTGGTTTCAGTGAGCCAGTCAGAAGCTCCATAAAAAAAAGAAGGGGTATTAGAAAGTGGATGCATGTTAGTACCCCTATTTAGGTTTCTATGTTTTTTTGTTACTTTTTTGACTTGAATTCAGGGAGGTTAGAACATCTTTATTTGGCTTTGGTTCCCTGTGGATACTTAAATTTTTTAGCTACCCCTGCCACTATGGTTTTTCCCGACTCTGAACCTTGGGTATGCTGATTGTCTTAACTGAGTTTACGCACCCCGGGATGTCCCAGAGCAACAAATTTCACCTGGCCTTTGCTAATCATCAGCAGGATGCCCACAGTGTATTTTATTCAATGTTTCGGTAATCCAGTTCCTTGCGGCGTCATTGGCTTGTACTGAGGAAAGCGGTTCTGTTCTAATCACTGGTCCTATTTCCACCTCTATAGTGCCAGGCCGTTTTAACCAGGAATCATTCGGCCAGAAAGCACCGGCGTTATGGGCAATAGGAATAATATCGACGTCTGCAGCTTTCGCCAGGCCTGCTCCTCCACGGGAGAACTTTCCTGGCTCACCGGGAGGCGTTCGAGTTCCCTCCGGAAAAATGAGAACCCAGACGCCATGTTCAAGTGCTGCTTTACCCTGGTCCCTTACCTGTTGCAGTGCCTGTCGTGCATCCTTGCGGTTGATGGCTATGGGCCGGGTTTGTTTTAACGCCCAACCAAAAAAGGGAATCTGTAACAGTTCCTGCTTAACAACCTGTATTTGTGGTGTCACCAGGGTTTGCAGGAAAAACGTTTCCCAGGTGCTTTGGTGGTTACTGATAATGACGCAGGGGGTATCAGGAATATTCTCTCTCCCTTTTACCTCCCATCGAATGCCACAAATTAAACGACAAAGATATATCGATACAATGGCCCATGTTTTGACAAAAATACGATGACGACGTTTAAACCGGAAAGGATAGATAAACAGGATCATCAACATTGCCCAGAATACGGTCCAGACTGCCAGCGACAAGTAAAAGACAGTTGTCCTTATAACAGTAAAGGTAGTGGCCATTGACCGGGTCACTGCCCGGGTAGTTGCAGAACCGACAGCTGATGACATTAAAATCCCTCTGAAAGTAGTTCTTTTACAAAGCTGTTTAGATTGTTATGAACAGCTACATCCCTGCTACCAGAAAGGCTACCAGAAAGCGCTTCCGGTTGTTCGATGAGTTTAGCCTGAGTTTTAAGGCCTTTACCAGTTAGTACCAAGGCTACTTTACAACCGCTGGTGACACCGGCCTGAAGATCACGAAGTGAATCGCCGACTACCCAGGTTTCTGCGGGGTTGGCATCGTAGTCGGTAAAAATCTGGTCAATAAGCCCTGTTGCCGGCTTTCTGCATTGACAGTGTTCGTCCGGACCGTGTGGGCAGTAATAGATGCCATCAATATGACCTCCCTGCTCTTTAACCAGCCTGATTAGCTTGTCATGCATGGCATTGAGCTCTTTGCCAGTGAAGTAGCCACGGGCTAATCCGGACTGGTTGGTCGCTACGACGACGCGATAGCCCACAGAGGACAGCCGGGCAATGGCTTCAATACTCCCCGGAATGGGAAGCCATTCTTGTTCAGAGCGAATGTACTGGTCTGAATCTTCATTGATAACGCCATCCCTATCCAGAATAACAAGCCTGGTCATAGTGCTCCTGAAACACATAAAAAAAGTGCGACTGGTGCCGCACTTTATCAGGTTGTGCCTAGCTTTTCTGCAATAAAGAGATATCAGCTACCTGCAGGAACAGGCTGCGCAATTGCTTAAGCAGTGCATAGCGGTTCAAACGGATAGTTTCATCTTCTGCATTGACAAGTACCTGGTCAAAGAACATATCAACAGGTTGCTTCAGTGCCGCCAGACTCTCCATGGCAAGGGCATAGCGACCTTCTGCCAGAGCGGGTGCGATTTCCTCTTTCTTGGCAAATACAATGTTGGCAAGCTCAAGTTCAGAAATTTCACTGAGCAGAGTCTCATCCAGCGCGTCTGGAATAATGATATCCCCGGCTTTCGCCAGAATATTCGATACACGCTTGTTGGCAGAAGCCAGGGCGTCCGCTTCATCCATGGCATTAAAGCGGGTAATTGCCTTTATACGACGATCAAAGTCCAGTGGTCGGGTAGGGCGTAATGCCTTAACGGAGTTGATGACCTCAATCGCAATGCCTTCTTCCTGGTAAGCGGCATCAAAACGTTCCAGCATGTAATTGACGACTGTTGTATTAAGATCGTCCAGCGCTGGCAGAGAAACACCTAACTCCTGATAGCCCAGAATCGCCTGATCGATCAGCGCTTCCAGATCAAGATTGAGTTTCTTCTCAACAATGATTCGCAGCACACCGATGCTGGCGCGACGAAGTGCGAAAGGGTCTTTACTACCGGTAGGCAGCTGATTGATACCAAAAATACCGGTAATGGTGTCCACTTTATCGGCAATCGCAACGGCACAGCCAATCAGTGTTGAGGGTAACTGGTCACCGGCAAAGCGAGGCATGTACTGTTCATACAGCGTCTTGCTGACTTCGGGATTTTCACCGTCGTTGTCGGCGTAGTACTGACCCATGATGCCCTGAAGCTCTGGAAACTCCAGAACCATTTCAGAAACCAGGTCGGACTTGCACAGTTGACCGGCACGTTCAGCCAGCGTGGCATCACCACCTTCCGTTTGCGCAATGTAAGACGAAAGTCGTGCGATACGTTCCGTTTTAGCAAACACTGAACCCAATTGCGCCTGGAAGACAATGGGCTTCAATTTTTCACGACGATCGTCCTGTGTCTGTTTGCGGTCAGTATCGTAGAAGAACTTGGCATCAGCAAGACGGGGGCGAATGACTTTCTCATTACCTTCCACAACATGACGAGGCTCGGCACTGTCAATATTGGCCACGGTAATAAAGTGCGGCAGGAGTTTCCCTTCACTGTTTTCCACGTGGAAATATTTCTGATGTCCCTTCATGGAAGAGATCAGTGCTTCCGATGGAACGGCCAGGAACTCATCATCAAAACGGCCACAAAGGGCTACCGGCCATTCGTTGAGGGCGGTGACCTCATCCAGAAGGTCAGGATCAATCACTGAGTGACCATTAATCGTGGTAGCGACCTGTTCAACCTGCTCACGGATAATGTCACGCCGGGTTTCAAAGTTGGCAATCACTTTGCCCTGCTCGTGGAGAACCTGTGCATAATCGGCAGGGTTGGTGATGGTGATTTCCCGGTTCCCGTGGAAGCGGTGACCACGGGTTGTGTTACCGGCTTTCAGGCCCAGAATGTCACAGTCAATTATATGATTGCCCTGCAGCATCAGCAGCCAGTGAACGGGACGGACAAACTCGGTACGGCTGGCACCCCAGCGCATACGTTTGGGAATGGGCAGGTTATTCAGAGACTGGGTAATGATTTGGGGCAGCAAATCTTTGGTGGCCTGACCCGGTTTGACCGATCGGTAGATCAGCCAGGCACCTTTCGGTGTTTCTTCCTGTTCCAGGTCGGCAAAATTTACCCCGTTGGAACGGGCAAAACCAAGGGCTGCCTTGCTTGGGTTACCTTCCGCATCATAGGCGGCTTTGACCGCAGGTCCCTTGCGCTCAAGCTGTTGATCTGGCTGTGCGGTATCCAGGCCTTTGATCAGCAGAGCCAGACGACGTGGAGCGGCAAACGACTGATAATCGGAAAATGTGATCTGGGCCTGTTCAAGACCGGAAAGAATGCCCCGGGTAAACGCGTCAGACAGGTTCTTTAATGCCTTTGGTGGCAGCTCTTCCGTTCCCAGCTCAATCAGGAAGTCTTCTTTAAGCGCTTTATTAAGAGACGTGCTCATCATTTTTCCTCCTGCGCGCTTTCTTTAACGGTTTCTTTGGCAAGAGCAGCCAGAACATCATCTCGAATGCGGTCATCCGCAAGAGGGAAGCCAAGCTCACGGCGTTTATCAAAGTAAGCTTTGGCGACTGCGCTGGCCAGGGTTCTGACGCGCAGGATAAAACGCTGGCGTTCCGTCACTGAGATTGCGTGACGGGCATCCAGCAAGTTAAAGGTGTGTGAAGCTTTCAGAACGTACTCATAAGCCGGCAGCGGCAGGCCGATATCAACCAGTTTCCGGGATTCGCGTTCAAAGAAATCAAAATGGTTGAACAGCTCTTCAGTGTCAGCATGCTCAAAGTTGAATGTGGACATTTCAACTTCCTGCTGATGGAAAACATCCCCATAAGAGACCGGGCCTTGGGGACCCACCGTCCAGACCAGGTCATAAACGTTATCGACATTCTGGATATACATGGCCAGGCGCTCAAGACCATAGGTGATCTCGCCGGTAACCGGGTAACACTCAATACCGCCGACCTGCTGGAAATAGGTGAACTGGGTGACTTCCATACCGTTCATCCAGACTTCCCAGCCAAGACCCCAGGCACCGAGTGTGGGAGACTCCCAGTTGTCTTCGACAAAACGAATGTCATGAACCAGTGGATCAATGCCCAGTTGTCGGAGTGAGTCCAGGTAAAGCTCCTGAATGTTATCGGGAGATGGCTTCATCACCACCTGGAACTGGTAATAATGCTGAAGACGGTTGGGGTTTTCACCATAACGGCCATCGGTTGGGCGACGACTGGGCTGAACATAAGCTGAGTTCCAGTTTTCCGGGCCGATGGCACGCAGAAAAGTGGCTGGATGGAAAGTACCCGCACCCACTTCCATATCCAGTGGTTGCATGATGACGCAGCCCTGTTGGGCCCAGAATTGTTGCAGGGCGAGGATCAGCCCCTGGAATGTATTGATATCTGGCGTGCTCTGGGAAGTCACTTTTCTACCTCTTAGAGACTCAAATGCAAACTGGTCATTTTTTGAACATTGAGCGTTGTGTTGCGAGCAATTATCGATGACCGGTTAATTCACCTGGCTCAGGTTTCCCTGTGAGTGACCACTCGCAGGGTTCGACTGTAAAAAAAGAGAGTGATTATACCGGTTTGTGGGATTAAGTTTAAGCTGTGGATAAGTTGTGAAAAATGTGGGTAAAATTTAAGGTTTGCCTAATTGGTGAACTTAATAGCTCGAATAGTTGTCATAACCGTATTTAGAAAGGTTTTTCATCCATGCATGTAACTAACTCTGGCATTACTAACGCCTTGCGTTCTTTTACACCGATGGGGCCTGAAACTAATAACAATAAGATTGTTGATAAGAATACTTATCCAGTTAAGGCTGCTTCTCTAAAATCAAAGCTCAATCACATACCCAGGCCCAGGAATGCGTTTATTATTTTTCGCAGTGTTAAGGCAGCGGAAGCAAAGAAAAATTGTAAAATTATACCATATCAAAGTGAAATCTCCAGACAAGCGGCCTCAGATTGGAAAAAAATGTCTAGCATTGAAAAGGCGTTTTATTATCAGGCAGCCAAATTAGAAAAAACTGAGCACAAAAAAAAATATCCCGACTATAAGTTTCACTCCAGAAAGCTCAAAAAATCCGATGCTGGAAGTAAATCAAAAGGCAAAGCAGTAACAAGTCGGAAGAGAGATAATCTCAAAAAACACCACTCTGGTAAAAGTTCTGTTTCTGGCGTTTCAACGAATAGAGGAAAAACGCAGAATGCTAAAAAAATGTCAGCTTTGGATAATTTGGGAACAGAGATGACACATCAAAAGCGGTTAAAAAATGAGCCTCCGACAATGAACGAAAGCAAAGCTGGCAATAATAGTAGTGCAGCACCGTTGCATCAGGATTCAGGCTGTAGGGAAGTTTCCCATCAAAATAGTATTTCTTCAAATGAAGGTTACGATAATCAACCAAAATTAGGTGAGGAAAGTTTTACTGAGTCTAAAATTTCTGATTTGTTGAGTCCATTTGATAAACTTCCGTGGCTAAGGGTTCTGGAGGGTGAGAGCCTGATAGACTGAGTATAATTATCTGCATTTCAACCTGAGACTCTCCCCCATGGTTTTTATTGATCCTGCCTCCGGTTACGAGCTTCTTTTGTAGCACATGTTATGCCCATAACCTTTGTTCTGGCCGTTGTAATGTGATGGTGGGGGGGGAGTGGCGGTGTTCGTCCACTGATGATCTGAAAAAGTGAAAAGAGGGAGAAAATGGCTGTTCGATGTAACCACCTTCTCCTGAATGGCATTAATAACGCCAGAAGGTTGGAGTAAACAACACCAGAAGTGTAAAAATCTCCAGACGTCCCAGTAGCATGGCAAAAGCAAGAATCCACTTTGCTGCATCGGGCAGGCTCTGGTAACTGAACGCTGCTTCGCCAAGAGCGGGTCCGAGATTATTCAGGCAGGAAGCAATGGTTGAAAATGCCGTAGTAAAGTCTAACCCTGTCGCCAGTAAGGCCAGAAAGAGAAGAACAAACATCAGAATGTAAGTGGCAAAGAATCCCCATACCGCTTCACCCACCCTTGGGCTCACGGGTTTACCGCCGATTTTGATGGTAAATACCGCATTAGGGTGAACTAAACGACGAAGTTCTCTCATGCCCTGTTTGGCAATCAGGGCAACCCTGATGACTTTCATGCCACCGGCGGTAGAACCTGCACACCCCCCCATGAAACTGGTAAAAAACAACAGCAGCGGCAGAAACATTGGCCATGCTGTAAAGCTCGAGGATGAGGTGTAGCCAGTGGTTGTGGCTACGGATACCACTTCAAACAGACCATAGCGGAAGGACTTGGTCAGGGAATAGGTATCAGAAAGATAGAGTGTTGCAACAGTGATTGCTCCAACAACACCCAGAATGGCCAGAAACCACTTAACTTCCGGATCTTGAATATAGTGGGTCAGTGACTTATGTCGCCAGGCGGTAAAATGCAGGGCAAAATTGATGCCGGCAATCAGCATGAAAAAGATGGCGACAGAGATAATCATGGGGGAATTGAAGTGGCCCATACTGCCGTCATAAGTAGAAAAACCGCCGATGGCGATGGTGGTGAAACTGTGGCAGATCGCATCAAACAGGTTCATTCCGGCTAACCAGTAAGCCAGGGCACAGGCGGTCGTTAGAAAAAGATAAAGAAACCAGAGCGCTTTGGCGGTCTCGGTAATTCTGGGCGTCAGTTTTGAATCTTTAACCGGCCCGGGAGTTTCTGTTCGATACAGCTGCATACCGCCGATCCCCAGCATTGGTAGAATAGCCACTGCCAGCACAATAATCCCCATGCCGCCAAGCCATTGCAGCTGCTGGCGGTAAAATAGAATAGAGCGGGGCAGGTGCTCAATACCGGTTAGAATGGTCGCTCCCGTGGTTGTTAAGCCCGACATGGACTCAAACAGTGCGTCGGTAATACTGAGTGCCGGGCTTTCCATCAGTAGAAATGGCAGTGAGCCCACGGCCCCCAGAACAATCCAGAACAGTGCGGTGACCAGAAACCCTTCACGGGTGCGCAACTCATCTTTGATATGCCGGAAAGGGAACCAGAGGAGGACGCCTAGCATCAGTGTTAATAAGAAGGTATAGATGAAGATGGACATTTCCTGCTCTTGATAAAGCAGTGCCACCACAATCGGAGGAAGGCTGGACGTGCTGAATAAAATTAACAAAATGCCCAAAATGGGAAGAATAACCTGAAACTGCATGGTGCTCCTGCTTCATCCAGTACAAGCACCCGGCGATATGGCGTAAGGAATATGCCGGACACTCAAATAACCTGCCATGTTGTATTCTTATAATGGCTATAAGAAATTCTAATTTTATGCTGTAGCAGGTTACTCCCAATCCATGGGAAAAATAAAGCCTGAACGCCTTTTGTCATATAAAAAAGAGGCTAAATAATATTACACCTAGGTAGTAAATCAGTGATAGAGCGCAAATATTCTCTTTCAGTGATAGAGCGTAAAAATTCTCTTTGATAGTCTGAAAGTGAGCTATCATCCCTCATTCGACGAGCAAAGTCTTGTACTGCCTGATGTTCCTGACAATGTGATTGGAGAGACCATTCCGCTACCGCTTTCGTTACCTTGATTGAGTCCTTCATCCGGCTTGTCGTTGGCCCAATAACCTTTAGTATTTTCTCAAGATATTTCTCTTCTCCGGTTGCATAGAAACCTGACCACCAAAAATCAAGCTTTTCTGGGGTCACTACGTTACGGTTAATCCATTTGGCCCGTTCAGAGCTCCCCTCGAGAATCTCAGAGGCTAGCTCACCACATTTAGATGATAGAATTGGCCAGTTGTTTTTTTCAGATATCAGGGCAATGGCAAAAGGAAGCTTATGCTTCAAGCATCCTTCACCCGGATCGAGATGATCAAAATTCAGGTCTGTAAGCTTTTCAAACTGACGAAATTTAGCTTCTGAAGGATCACGATAGAAATTCATCAACAAGTCAGACAGTTCACACTCGGCCTGTTCAGTATCATTGATGGAAGCCGGGATGCTCATCAACGGTTCTCCATCAGTTGCTGAGTGGGCTGAGCTTCTATTACCTGTTGTCGCCTGAGGCATGGTTGGCAAGGAGAGAAATGCCTCTGGGATGATGATGTGACTGATATCCTGTGCTGTTGTGGTTCCGGTCATTTCCTGAACAGGTGTATCTGTTTTGACGGAAGCTTGTGGGCTCACTGTTTCTACAGGCCGACCAGCAGCGAAGCCTCTGATATTCAGGCCAGTGATGTGCTGGTCAGTTTCGATACTTGCAGGATTAAGCGACGTGGCCGTTTTGCTGGCGGTAAATTGATTGCTTGTGTCCAAGGTTGTTTCCTATCGATGCTATTGATTTTCCCCCTTAGACATCAGTTGTCAGGAAAAGTTTCCTGTGATGGATAACACAAAGCAATGGTTTAAAAGAACCCAAGACCAACCTGGAAGAGTTGCTCAAGTTCACGGATTTTGCGTTTATTGGTCAGGAAGAGAATCACATGATCGCCGGATTCGATTCGGGTGGTATCGTGAGCAATCAGTACCCGATCATCACGAACAATCGCACCAATGGTCGCGCCCTGGGGTAACTCCACTTCCTGAATGGTTTTACCCACCACTTTAGAACTTTGCTTATCACCATGGGCAATGGCTTCGATCGCTTCAGCAGCGCCTCTGCGCAGTGAGTGAACATTTACTATGTCGCCACGCCTGACGTGCTTGAGGAGACTGCCAATAGTGGCCAGCTGTGGAGAAATCGCAATATCAATTTCACCGCCCTGCACTAGATCCACATAAGCAGGGTTGTTGATCAGTGCCATGACCTTACGGGCGCCCAGACGTTTCGCCAGCATGGATGACATGACATTGGCTTCATCGTCATTGGTCAGCGCACAGAAGATATCGGTATCTTCGATATTTTCACTGATCAGCAGCTCTTTATCGGAGGCGTTGCCGCAGAAAACCATGGCTTTGGTCAGCGTTTCTGATAGGAACTGGCAACGTTCCATATTGTGCTCAATGATCTTGACCTTATATTGGTCTTCCACGGCCTGAGCCAGGCGCAGGCCAATATTGCCACCACCGGCAATAATGATGCGCTTGTAGTCATCATCCAGTCGCTGAAGCTCACCCATAACATCCCGGATATCTTCACGGGCGGCAATAAAGAAGACCTCATCGTCCACCTCAATAACGGTGTTCCCCTTGGGCATAATGGCATTGCCACGTCGGAAAATGGCGGCTACCCGGGTATCCACATTGGGCATGTGTTCACGGATATAACGAAGCTCGTGACCCACCAGCGGGCCGCCATAATAAGCCTTCATGGCCACCAGCTGGACACGACTCTCGGCAAAATCCAGTACCTGAAGGGCTCCGGGACGTTCCAGCAGTCGTTTGATGTAGTTAGTAACCACTTGCTCCGGGCTGATAAGAACATCAATGGGCAGTGCGGCATTGGCAAACAGGCTTTCATTTTTCAGGTAAGCTGCCTGACGGATACGGGCAATTTTGGACGGCGTGTGGAACAGTGTGTAGGCAATCTGGCAGGCCACCATATTCACTTCATCACTGTTGGTGACCGCCACCAGCATATCGGCTTCATCGGCCCCGGCCTGTTTCAGCACCCCGGGAAACGATGCTTTACCCTGGATGGTTCGTATATCGATTTTATCCTGCAGCTCGCGAAGTCGGGTGGCATCGGTATCGACCACGGTAATGTCATTTTCCTCACTGGCCAGGTTTTCTGACAACGTGCCGCCCACCTGACCGGCACCGAGAATGATGATTTTCATTTGCAATCCGTCTTTACCATCAGGCTGTAAAAAAATCCGTCGCCTCTGTTAGGTCTGCCGGTCATAGCGCCGTTGTCCGGGCGACTGCCAGAGCCGGAAAAACTGCCAGAGCCGGGAAAAAGCTGCTTGCCAAACCCGGTATTGTGACCCCATTGATCGTCAATGGGTAGCAATCTGGCATCCGGAGTTTCAGACAGGAACTGCTCTATCTGCAGATGGTTTTCCCGGGGCATGATGGAACATGTGGCATAGAGTAACGTGCCGCCGGGCTTCAACAGTGGCCAGATAGCCTTAAGGATTTTCTGTTGCAGCTGAGCCAGTGCATCAATATCTTCTGGCTTTCTCAGCAGTTTGATATCCGGATGGCGACGAATAACCCCGGTCGCTGAGCAGGGAGCATCAAGAAGAATGTGGTCGTATGGCTTGCCCGGGAACCAGCTGTCGGGATCCGTTGCGTCGCCACACAGAACATTTGCCGTCAAACCCAGCCTTTGCAGATTTTCAGCCACTCTTTCGAGGCGGACACTATCCGCATCCAGTGCATCAACCGTAATATCAGGATTCAGTTCCAGCAAGTGACAGGTCTTGCCCCCCGGCGCACAGCAGGCATCGAGAATATGATCACCGGGTTTCGCCTGGATTAAGCTCGCCGCCAACTGGGCTGATTCGTCCTGAACACTGACAGCCCCCTCATGAAACAGGGGCAGCTTGTCAACGGCACCGGGTCTGGCCAGGGTAATGGCCTGCGGGGCAATTTTGGACTGTTTCGCCGCTATACAGTCATCCAGCAGCTTTTTCAGGTATCTGGCGGGCTTGATCTTCTGCTCATTAACCCGAAGGGTCATGGGAGGAGGCTGATTGTTGCCCGTAAGAATGGTTTGATAATCGTCCGGCCAGGCCCGTTTAATGGTGTTGATCAGCCATTTCGGGTGTGACCAGCCGCAAACCGGGCTGCGCTCTTCCAGGTCATGCAAATCTTCCAACCGGCGCTGGGAATTTCTGAGAATGCCATTGACCAGGCCCCTGGCCCAGGCTTTACCCATGGTCCGGGTTGCCTGTACCGTCTCACCGATGGCGGCATGGGGAGGAATGCGGGTAAAGAAGAGTTGATAAAGACCAACCAGAATCAGGTTATGAATGTCCTGCTCTTTCTCTTTCAGGGGTTTCTCCGTGAGAAACTTAAGCCAGGCATCCAGTCGGTGGTAGTAACGGAGTGTGCCATAGGAAAGTTCAGCCAATAACGGCTGGTCTTTTTTGGACAGTTTTTCCTGTAACTGCGGCAGTACACTGCTCAGTGATTCTCCCAGGGTTACCCGGGTGATCGCCCGTGCTGCTGACTGTCGAACAGAAGATTGTTTAGCCATATCAGGTAAAAAAGCGCCTAACTGAATTGTTTTCCGGTGCTGAACATCGCTTTTTTGCTGTTCAACAGCTCCTGCACAGTCATTGCACGGCTTCCTGCCAATTGCAGCCGTTTAATGCGCAGGGTGCCTTCATGGCAGGCAATATCCAGACCCTCTTTATCGGCCTTGATCAGGGTTCCCGGCGCTTTGGTTGTGCTTTCTTCCTGGGGCATTGTTTCCAGGGCTATGGCTTCCCAGACACGGATGTTCGTGTCATCCAGTGCGGTGATCGCCACAGGCCATGGATTGAATGCCCGAATCTGCCGGTTCAGGGCCTGTGCTGATTTCTGCCAGTCCAGCCGTGCTTCTTCTTTACTCATCTTATGGGCATAGTTAGCCAGGTTGTCATCCTGTTTTTCCGGATGAATATGGCCCGCTGCTATGTCATCAAGCGACTGAATGAGAGCAGGCTGGCCCACTTCAATCAGACGGTCATGAAGGTCCGATGCGGTATCGGTTGGATGGATGGGGCAAAAGGCTTTCAGCAACATGTCGCCGGTATCCAGTCCAGCGTCCATCTGCATAATGGTGACACCTGACTCAGTGTCACCGGCTTCAATAGCCCGCTGGATAGGGGCTGCTCCGCGCCATCTTGGCAGGATGGAGCCATGCACATTGATACAGCCCAGTGTTGGGGTGTCGAGAACCACCTGTGGCAGAATCAACCCATAGGCAACAACCACCATTAGATCAGCATCCAGAGCGGCAAGTTCTTGCTGAGCGTCTTCATTTCTGAGGGACTTTGGCTGAAAAACGGGAATATTGTGAGCAACAGCCAGGGATTTGACCGGTGAGGGCATGAGTTTCTGACCACGTCCCGCAGGCCTGTCCGGCTGGCTGTAGACAGCGATCACCTGGTGTTGGCTATCCAGAATGGCCTGAAGGTGTGCACTGGCAAACTCAGGGGTTCCGGCAAAGATAATTCGAAGGCTTTTCATCAGTGTTTTCTTTTGCCGAGTTTTTTCCTGATACGGTCCTGTTTCAAGCGGGAAAGCGTGTCGATGAATAATTTACCTTCCAGATGATCCAGCTCGTGCTGGACACAGACTGCCGCCAGCCCGTCATAATCCCGTGTGTACTCATTACCATCGCGATCTAAAGCCGTGAGTCTCACTTGAGCGTAGCGATCCAGCAGTTCATAAAAGCCGGGGACTGACAGGCAGCCTTCCTGAAAGTCGGACTTTTCATCGCCGATGGGCTCATAGCCCGGGTTGATGAGAACCTGGGGCTCGTTACCTTGTTCAGAAAGATCCATTACCACGATGCGCTGATGAATATCCACCTGGGTTGCCGCCAGACCCACGCCATTGGCGTCGTACATGGTCTCCAGCATGTCATCAACGATACGTCGAATGTCGTCATTAACCTCCGCTACAGGCCTGGCAACCGTGCGAAGTCTTTGGTCAGGGTATTCCAGTATTTCCAGTAGAGCCATCAGTGATCTCAGGTTGAACGCAGCCAACGAATAATGAAGTTTGTTGACCTTTCAGTATATCTGTAAATTCAGTCTGTACCTAGGAGCCTGTCCGAGAATAGACTGCCCTACTGCGGTGGCAGCAAATTGGTC